>NZ_JBXWQW010000019.1:0-86771 GCF_059612585.1 Ruegeria sp. YKSF57
GCGGCATCAAGGACAGCGGAAACGGCGTAAAAGAAGGCGTCATCGAAGCCATGAAGTTCTTCACAAACGTCAAAACATACTCCCTGCCATGGCCAACATGATAAACTGGGAGGTTTAGATTTCCATATTTCCCGGACAGGGAACACTGCAGCATCCAACCAGGCGAGACCCGACATGATCGTTCACACCGAAGGCGAATCGAATCGATCCGACGCGCGAAGGACCTGGTTGGAGAAATCCAATGGCCCGGCCTCTGAATCGCTGTTGCGTAGAGATGCCGAGGTTTTCCTGCACCAAAGCTTGTCCAGCCCCTGCGTCAGTACCATTGTCAAGGCCGAAGGGATCTGGATTGAAGATCTCGAAGCCCGACGCTATATGGATTTCCACGGTAACTCGGTTCACCATATCGGGTACGGTCACCCCCGCTTGGTCGAGGCAATTAAGGCTCAACTGGACGAACTGCCGTTCGCACCGCGACGGTTTACCAATGAGCCGGCCGTGCAACTGGCCGAAAAGCTGGCAGAAATCAGCCCCGGAGATTTGGGAAAGGTTCTGTTTACAACAGGCGGGTCGGACGCAAACGAGGTAGCGCTGAAGATAGCGCGGGCCGCGACGGGCCGATTCAAGACCATCTCGTTTTGGGATGCTTTTCACGGAGCGGGTTTTGGTGCGGCATCGGTTGGTGGCGAAGCCACGTTTCGTAGTCATATCGCCGGGCCGTTGCTGTCGGGCGCCGAACACGTCGCGCCATTCGCTTGCTATCGCTGTCCTTACAATCACAGCGGTCCGGACACTTGCGGGTTGGCTTGCGCGCGAATGGTGGAATTCGTGCTGGAACGCGAAGGCGATATCGCTGCGGTTATCGCTGAACCCATGCGCGCTGTTCCCTATGTGCCGCCTGTCGGGTTTTGGAAGGCTGTTCGTGATTCTTGCAACCGCCACGGCGCGCTCTTGATCATGGACGAGATCCCAACCGGTCTTGGGAAAACCGGCAAAATGTTTGCTTTCGAACATGACGAGATCATTCCGGATATCGTCACTTTGGGGAAAGCCCTGGGTGGGGGGATTCTCCCCATCGCGGCCTGTATCGCGCGCCAGGATCTGGATGTTTGTGGTGATTTCGCGATTGGTCACTACACGCATGAGAAGAACCCGGTTACCGCCCGCGCCGCCCTGACCACCATCGAGATTATCGAGGACGAGGGGCTGGTCGAGCGATCGGAAGAGTTGGGAGACTATGCCATCAACCGGCTCAACGAAGAACTGGCCGGTAATCCGATCGTCGGTGATGTCAGGGGGCGTGGCCTGATGTTCGGGATTGAAATCGTTGAGGGCAGGACCAGCAAACAACCCGGCAATGCCAAGGCGGAACAGATTTACTATTCCTGTCTGGAAAACGGTGTCAGTTTCAAGATAAGTCAGGGGTGTGTGCTGACGCTGTCGCCGCCATTAGTCATCAGTCGGATTGAGTTGGATCAGGCGCTCAATACCGTATGTCGCGCCATTCGGGCTGTAACCGAATGATAGCAGGCGGCGTCGATAGTGCATAGAGACATGGGCTTCAAAGTCTTGGAGTGGTTGGCACTTTGAAAAACTGTGGCGGAAGCGGTGGGATTCGAACCCACGGTACGCTCTCACGTACGCCGGTTTTCAAGACCGGTAGTTTCAACCACTCACTCACGCTTCCGAACAGGCGTCAGGTAACATGGCCCCGCGGCCTCTTCAAGAACCAGAAGCATCCCGATTGTAGTGTTTTTTTACGGTCGTCCGGGCGGTCGTTTTCTGGCTTGGTCCGAGATCAGGCTCGCCTCAATCAGCAGGCGTGTCACTTCTTCATCTGTTGTTTGCTGAAAATCGGAATAGTGCGCGCCCACGGCCCAGAACGGGACAGGAGTGGCAAGACAGATAATATCGTCCACCTCCGAACGCAGGGTGCTGATCACTTCGGCGGGCGCAACCGGGACTGCAAGGATGATCGCTTTAGGGGAACGGTGTCGCAATGCCTTGATCGCGACCCTGACAGTTGCGCCGGTCGCGATACCGTCGTCCACAATGATAGCTGTCCGTCCGTCGATTGGAACTTGTTGCCTGCCATCGAGATACTTGGCGCGGCGTCGCCTTATCTCCTCAAGCTGTGCATTGGCCATTTGTTCAACGTCTTCCGGCGAAAGTCCTAGTGCGCGCGCGACTTCGATATTCGTTTCGAATTCGGGGTGATCTCCGTTGACCACTGCTCCAACCGCCAGTTCGGGTTGATTGGGTGCGCCGATCTTGCGCACCATCAGCAGGTCCAGCGGTGCGTGCAATTCTCGCGTGACTTCGATGGCCACCGGTACTCCGCCCCGGGGCAGTGCCAAGATCACCGGATCTGCATAGCCTTTTGCGGCAATTGCCGCGGCAAGGACTTTTCCAGCTTCCGCTCTGTTTTGAAAACGCTGCACGGCCTTCCCCGCTTAGCGACAAGAAAATGGGTTGCCAGTTCAGTCTACCATGTCAATTTGCTTCTCCGCCATCCTGGTAATTTATTGAGACGTGCCAAAATAAACATTCTCCTTATTGAATGTGATGATGCATTCAATTATGTGAAAGTGATGGACAGGCATGATGCCAATGTCAATTTCAAAGGAATTCACGTCATGACACTCGATCGCACTGTAATGTTGTTCGCCGGACTGATGGTTCTGCTGAGCGTCGTGCTCACGGTTTTCGTATCGCCCTTGTGGATGTGGTTTACCGTATTTATCGGAGTAAACATGATCCAGTCCTCGTTTACCGGATTCTGCCCCGCAGCCATGCTGTTTAAGAAGCTGGGCGTAAAGGCTGGTTCGGCGTTTTAGTTGAAATCCACTTAGTTGCGACCGGCCAATTGCAACCAAATGAGGTGCGTAATGAACTTCAAAATCCTCGCTTCGTTGTGTCTGACGGCAATTCCTGCTGCGGCCTTTGCCGATGATTCCTTTCCGGTTAAGGCTTTGCCGATTGTTGAATGGAAGGCCGTATTCGGCCAGATCGAAGCCCGCGACCAGATATCTGCGCGGTCCCGCCTGGGCGGCACGATCACACAGCTTTCAGTCAGCGAAGGGGATAGCGTCACCAGCGGACAACAGATCGGTCTGATTGAAGATGAGAAGCTCGCTTTCCGGATACAGACGGTCAGCGGGCGCATCGAAGCGTTGACCGCGCAGCTGGCAAACGCAAATGCCGAGTTGAAACGCGGAGAGGAACTGTTTGAACGCGGCGTTATGTCAAGCCAACAGGTTGATCTGTTACGGACCAGAGTCAGCGTTATGGAAAACGAAATCTCGGCGACGCGTGCCGAAAAGCAGGTGCTGGAACAGCAGACACAAGAAGGCGCGGTGCTTGTTCCGCTCAATGGCGTAGTTCTTGCCGTACCTGTGACCGAAGGGTCGGTCGTTCTGCCTGGGGAAGAGGTAGCCAGGATCGGAGGCGGCGGGCTTTATCTGCGACTGTCCGTCCCAGAACGCCACGCGACTGCGCTGACTGAAGGTGACAAAATTCGCATCGAAGAAAGGGGCAACAGTGTCGGCGGTACGATCGTCAAACTCTATCCCGAAATCGAAAACGGAAGGGTGACCGCTGACGTGGACGTGGAGGGCCTCGAAAGCCGCTACGTCAATGCGCGAGTTCTCGTTCGTCTTCCCGTAGGCGAGAGAATGGGACTCCTGATCCCTGAAGAAGCTGTCAATAACCGCCGTGGATTGGATTTCGTTCGGATCCGGCTGGACGTTGAAGAAGAGATTGACAGAACGGTTGTGATCGGCCGCAAGATATCGATTGATGGCAGGCACATGGCCGAGGTTCTGACTGGCCTGTCAGAAGGCGACATAGTGGTGGTCGGACATGAGTGAGTTCGGCAAGGTGCCGCTCGGGGTTGCGGGCGGATTGACAAGGGCCTTCATTCAGTCGGCCCTGACGCCGCTGATGATCATCGTAGCACTCGTGATGGGGTTTGTGGCGCTTGGGGCTTTGCCGCGCGAGGAAGAGCCGCAAATCTCGGTTCCGCTTGTGGACATTCACGTACAGGCCCCGGGCCTCAAGGCTGATGATGCCGTCAAGCTGATTACCGAACCGTTGGAAACGATTGTCAAAGGCATCAATGACGTCGAACATGTATATTCGACCACCTATGATGATCTCGCGATTGTCTCCGCCAGATTTCTCGTCGGAACCCCAGCAGATGCGGCCATTCTGCGTGTTCATGAAAAGGTACGCGCCAATCTGGACCGCATTCCCTACGGTATTTCCGACCCGTTGATTGTAGGGCGCGGGATCGACGATGTTGCGATCATGACGCTGACACTGACGCCCTCGGAAAGCGGGCAGGGTGTCACGGCAAGTGATCTGACACGTGTTGCTCGTGAATTGAAGGTGGAACTTGCCAAGATCGAAGACGTGGGCCTGACCTATGTCGTCGGCGAAGCTACGGATGCGATCCGGATCGCGCCTGACCCTGACAGGCTTGCCCTCTATGGGGTCACTCTCCAGCAATTGTCCCAAAAAGTGCAGGCCGCTAACCGGTCTTTCCCAACAGGCAATCTGCGGGATCGGGGACAGCAGATAGGATTTGTGGCTGGTCAAACCCTGCAAGCCCCCAAGGACATCTCGGACCTTCTGCTGACCACACGCGACAATCGCCCTGTTTATGTTCGCGATGTCGCCGACGTCAGCTATGTTCCCGATACAACAGACCGGATCGTGGCCAACGTTTCTCGCGGTGCAAACGGGGAAATAACCCGCACGCCTGCCGTGACGCTCGCACTTGCCAAACGCGCCGGGGCAAATGCGGTGGTTGTGGGCGAGGCGATCCTGCACCGGGTGCACCAGCTTGAAGGTGATCTGATCCCAAACAGTGTGCATGTCGAGGTCACGCGCGACTATGGCGATACCGCCAACGAAAAGGCCAACGAGTTATTGTTTCACCTTGGTCTTGCAACGGTATCCATCGTCGGCCTTGTGCTGATCGCGATTGGCTGGCGGGAAAGCATGGTTGTGGCCATCGTGATCCCCGTGACCATTCTGTTGACGCTGTTTTCGGCTTGGATCATGGGCTACACGCTCAACCGGGTGTCTCTTTTCGCGCTCATCTTTTCGATCGGGATCCTGGTCGATGACGCCATTGTCGTGATCGAAAACATCGCGCGCCACTGGGCTATGCCGGATAAGGAAACGCGAGTTTCCAAGGCCATCCGTGCGGTGGCCGAGGTTGGCAACCCCACGATCATCGCAACGTTGACCGTTGTAGCCGCCTTGCTGCCGATGCTGTTCGTTTCGGGTCTGATGGGCCCGTATATGAGCCCGATCCCCGCCAATGCCTCGGCTGCAATGATCTTTTCCTTTTTCGTCGCGGTGATCATAACCCCGTGGTTGATGGTCAAGATCGCCGGCCACGCCCCGGCGCATGCAGGTGAGGAACGCGGCGATCGGTTGGGGCGTCTTTACGAATCCGTCGCGCGCCCGCTGCTGAAAACCAAAACTCGTGCGGGTTTGTTTCTGCTGGCGACCGCCATCTTGTCTTTCGGATCGCTTGGATTGATCTACACCAAGGACGTGACAGTCAAGCTTTTGCCATTCGACAACAAGTCGGAGCTTTCGGTTGTCATCGACTTGCCGGAAGGCACATCGGTTGAAGCCACGGATGCAGTGGCGCAGGATGTGGCCCGCGCAGTTCTCGAAGTACCTGAGGTCGTCGCGGTCCAGACCCATGCGGCCGATGCCGCGCCGTTCAATTTCAACGGGTTGGTTCGGCACTATTATCTGCGCAAGTCTGCGCATCTTGGCGATGTTCAGATCAACCTGTTGCCGAAACACGACCGTACGCGAACCAGCCATGAGATCGCGCTGGATATCCGTGAACGGATTGCGCAACTGGATGTACCCGTCGGAACCAGTCTGAAAACGGTCGAACCGCCTCCGGGGCCGCCGGTGTTGTCGACGATGCTTGCCGAAATCTATGGCCCTGACGGCCAGACGCGCCGTGCGGTTGCTCAGAAAGTGCGAGATGCTTTCGAAGAGGTTCCGTTTGTCGTCGATGTCGATGACAGTTTCGGAACCCAACCGCGCCGCCTGCGTGCCGTTTTGTCGACCGATCAACTGGAATATTTCGGTGTGCAGGAGCAGGACGTCTTTGACACGCTTGCCATACTCGGCTCCAGCAATACAGTGGGCTATTCGCATCGTGGCGAAGGTCGACCGCCTTTGCCCATCGTGATCGAGCGTGACAAGGCCCACCGGGTCATGGATGAACGTTTCCTGTCCACGCCAGTGCCTGCCAACACATTGCCGGGATCACGCGGGGTGATCGAATTGGGTGACGTGGTGGACATTGTCGACGAACAGGCCTCGTTCCCGATATTTCGGCGCAACGGACGCGCGGCAGAAATGGTGCAGGCCGAATTGGCCGGTGCGTTCGAGGCTCCGATTTATGGTATGTTGGCGGTTGCCGATCTGATCGAGGGGATGGAGTGGGACGAAGGGACAAAGCCGGAAATCCGTTTCAACGGCCAACCCGAAGATGACACACATCCAACCCTGTTGTGGGACGGCGAATGGGAGGTCACCTATGTCACCTTCCGCGACATGGGCGCGGCATTTGCCGTGGCCTTGCTGGGTATTTACATCCTCGTGGTCGGGCAGTTCGGGTCGTTCAAGTTGCCGCTGGTGATCCTGACACCGATCCCGCTGACCTTTGTCGGGATCATGCTGGGGCATTGGTGGTGGAATGCACCGTTCTCTGCCCCGTCAATGATCGGTTTCATTGCACTGGCCGGGATCATTGTACGCAACTCGATCCTGTTGGTGGATTTCATCCGACATGCGGACCCCGAGGGCAAATCGAAGATCGATATTCTTATCGAAGCCGGGTCGATACGCTTTAAACCTATCCTTCTGACAGCCCTGGCCGCGATGATTGGCGCAGTCGTGATCTTGGCCGATCCGATCTTTCAGGGCCTCGCCTTGTCGTTGCTCTTTGGCTTACTGTCCTCGACGCTTTTGACGGTCCTCGTGATCCCCGCGATATACCGCGTCTTTCGGAGTTGAGAGATTGTGCACTACCGCGCCAAAAAGGTTCCCGAATGCAAAATGATATCGAAATGGTGCATCCCCTTTTGCAGGTCAAAACTGACAGAGTGTCCGGCTTTGCGCAAAGCCTCGGCATAGTCGCGGCTTTGACGGATGAACTCGGGTGTGTCACGTTCAGCAACCGTCACCCGGTAATGCGGCCCGATAAGGGGCAGGTTTTGCATTGGTGACAACGCCTGAATTTCTTTATCGGTCAGTTGCAGCGGGTCATTGACGGGGGTCAGCGCAATGGGCTCCAGGTCGAAAACGCCACTAACCAAGATTACGTTTTGAATCATCATACCCGCATTGGCCAAGTCCGCGGCTGCGGATGCCATAACCATCGCCGCCAGATGCCCGCCGGCGCTGTGGCCCGATAGCGTGACGCGCGCAGGGTCAAACCCCAATGGTTCGGAATTCTGTGCCAGCCACATCAACGCCGTACGGCATTCCAAAATCATATCACCCAGTCGGGCGACCGGCGCGAGCGTATAGTTCAGCGTGGCAAAGGCGTGACCCGTTTCGATCAGGGCAGGGGCCATCATCGAAGATTCGTGTTGGCTGAGCGCCTGCCAATAGCCTCCGTGAATGAATATATGCAAAGGAGAGTTGGCTTCTCGTCCGGGAAAATAGTCTAGGACATGGCTTGGCTCTTTCCCATAGCTCAGGTTATCCCGAACTGTCAGATCAGCACGGGCCTCGGCACTCAGGGCTGCATAACTGGCCAGATAGGGTGTGATATCCCCGCCGACCATGGCGCTGGGTGAATATTCAAGCGCCAGTTCCTCGCGAGAGAAGCCACGATACAGCACATTCAGGCTCCCTGCCGGTACATCAGTTCTGTCCGCATGTCATAGAGGTCATGGAAGAACTTGAGCTCAAGAGCCTTTCTCAGGAATGCCACGCCACTTGATCCGCCTGTACCCGGCTGCATTCCGATCACCCTCTCAACCGCAGTCGCATGATCGAACCGCCACCTCTGAAACAGCGACTCCACATCCATCAGCTTTTCGGCCAAGGCATAAAGATCCCAGTATTTCTCGGTATTTCGGAATACTTCGACCCAAATCTTCACGATGCGAGGATCACCGGAATAGGGCTGAGAATAGTCCCGATCCAACAGCTCTTGCGGAACGTCGAACCCCTGTCTCGCCAGCATGTGAAGAACTTCGTCATATAGCGAGGGTTTCGTCAGTGCTGCGTTCAGCATCTCCATGACGTCCGGGTCATGTTCGTGAACCTTCAGTGTCGAGACATCCTTGTTGCCAAGAATGAACTCGATCTGGCGGTATCCATAGCTCTGAAACCCCGAAGAATTCCCCAACGCGTTCCGGAAGGTCATGTAATCGGCTGGCGTCATGGTCAGCAGGGTATCCCATGCCGAGATCAGTTGTCGCTGGATGGCCTTGATCCTGTCGAGGTTCTTCATTGCCGGGCCAAAGTCGTCCTGTTGCAGGAACCTGCGCACCTCGACCAGCTGATGATGCATGAGTTTGAGCCACAGCTCGCTGACCTGGTGGATGATGATGAACAGCATCTCGTCAGGTTGCGCGGGGTCCTGAAAGGTCTTCTGGATACTCAGCAGCGTCTTGAGTTGAAGAAAGTCGCCATAACTCTTGCGGTGGGTATTGGCAAAGTCGGTGACCAACGTATCTTCGATCCCGCGTTTGAGCAGGCGGTCCTTGTTATCCTCTTGTGCCATCGCAGGCTCTCCTGAATAAGGATGCGCGTTTCTTGAATATCTAGTGTTTTTTTGGCGCTAGTTTTGCTGTCGCTTCGATTTCGAGCAGCGCACCATCCTCAACCAGCCCGGCGACGACAACCATTGTCATAGCCGGGAAATGCCGACCCATTATCTTGCGATAGGCTTCACCTACTTCGCGTTGCCGGGCAAGGTACTCCCTTTTGTCCGTCACATACCAGGTGAGCCGGGTAATGTCGCTGACCTCTCCACCAGCGGCGTGCACCACGTCCGCGATGTTTCGCAAAGTCTGTTCCATCTGGCCGATGAAGTCGTTGGTTTCAAAGACCTGTTCGGCCGTCCATCCGACCTGGCCTCCGACATAGAGTGTGCCGTCGTCGGCCAACGTACCGTTCGCATAGCCCTTGGCGGGCAACCAGCCCTCGGGATGTATCACCTGATTGCTCATGCTGTGCCTCCAATCATCTGGGAAAGCCTGTCACGTACCGCTTGGGGCCATGGGGCCGACTTGTGACCTTGCACATGGACCAACGTTGCTTTTACGCTCATCCGCGCTTCTCCATTGCAGGTTGCGGTCATTGCAAAGCCGAAACTGCTGCGCCCGACCGACACGGGCTGCAATGAAAAATCCAGCATGTCGCCGTGATAACTGGGCGCGTGAAACGTCGATTCGATCTGGACAGTTGGCACACCGGCGTCGAGTTTGTGAAACCCCTCGAACGGATAATCCAACGCGTCGTAAAAGAACGCCTCGACACAATCGTTGATCATTTCGACGTAGCGGGGATAGAACACGATCCCCGCCGGGTCGCAGTGTTTGAACAGAACCTTTTGTTTCCACTGATACGCCATGGTCACACTCCCAGGTATTTGTCGGTGACATCCGGGGTCAGCGCGCCCATCGCGCCATGCCAGACAGTTTCACCACGTTGCAGGATAACAGCTTCGTCGGCCACTTCCGTTAGTTCCTTCAGCGATTTGTCGATGACCAAGATTGCCAGCCCCGTTTCCCGCTTCAAAGTCGCGATGGCGGCCCAGATTTCCTGTCGCACGATCGGGGCCAGACCTTCGGTCGCTTCGTCGAGGATCAGCAGGCGCGGGTTGGTCATCAGGGCGCGGCCAATTGCAAGCATTTGCTGCTCGCCGCCTGAAAGCGAAGCCGCGGATTGCGACCGCCGCTCCTGCAATCGTGGAAACAGGGCGGATATTCGTTTCATGTCCCAATGACCCGGGCGGGCGGCGGCCGTCAGGTTTTCTTCGACGCTCAGGTTCGGAAAGCACCGCCGACCTTCGGGTACGAGGCCCAGGCCGAGTCTTGCGGCCTTGTGGCTGGGCAAACGGCGCAGGTCGTGGCCGTCGAACATCAACTCGCCGCCAGCAACCGGCAGCATCCGCAGGATCGTTTTGACCGTGGTCGTTTTGCCCATCCCGTTGCGGCCCATCAGTGATATGACTGCACCTTCATTCACCCGTAGGTTGACCTTGAACAGCGCTTGCGACGCACCATAAAAAGCCGAGACATTGGTAAGGCTCAGCAGGCTCATGCATCCTCTCCCAGATACGCGCGGCGCACCTCGGGATGAGCGCGGATTTCGTCGACCGTTCCGGTGGCGATCACTTCGCCATAGACCAGCACGCTGATCCGGTCGGCCAGGGCAAAAACGGCGTCCATATCATGTTCGACCAGCAAAATGGGCGCTTCATGCCGCAACTCGTTTAGAAATCCGGTCAGATGTTTCGATCCACTGGCGCCAAGCCCGGCCATGGGTTCATCCATGATGAAGGCGCGCGGATTGAGGGTTAGAGCCACGGCAACCTCCAACTGCCGGCGCTGCCCATGCGACAGGTCCGAAGTGCGAATGGCCGCATGATCGGACAGGCCGACACGATCCAATGCATGCTCGGCGATGCCACGAAGGGACTTGTCCCTGAGGGCCGGGCGAAAGAACCGATAGGGCCTGCCGCTGGCCCCGAGCGCCCCCAGCAGGGCGTTTTGCAGAACCGTGTCCTGCATCGCCAGCGCGGATATCTGAAATGTGCGTCCCAAACCCATTCGCGCGCGCTGAACCGTGCTCAACGCCGTCACATTCTGCCCGAGAAAATGAACCTCTCCGCTATCCGGTTTCAGTCCGCCGGCTATCTGTTTGATCAGGGTGGATTTACCGGCGCCGTTCGGGCCAATCAGGGCGTGGATTTCACCGGGACGCAGATCAAGGCTCACGTCGTCCGATGCCTTGAGCGCCCCAAATCTTTTGGTGATGCTGCGAACGGACAGGACTGGTTCAGCCATGCTGCGCCTCCTGTCCGGTCAAAGTGCCGATGATGCCGCCGCGCGCGAAAAGAACGACAGCCAGCAAAAGCAGGCCCAGATAGACGTGCCAGAATTCGGACAATCCGCCAAGAACGTGTTCCAGCGCAATGAACAAAGCAGCGCCTGCCACCGGGCCGAACAGCCGGGCCGTGCCGCCAAGTATGATAAAGATCATGATCTCGCCTGAGGTCTGCCAACTGAACATGGTGGGGCTGACAAAGCGATTGAGATCGGCAAATAGGGCACCCGCAAGTCCGGTAATCATGCCTGAGATCACAAAAGCGGTCAGACGCAAACGATAGGGCGTTATCCCGATGGTTTCGACTCTTTCCGCCGTTTGACGCGCCGCATTCAATGCCAGACCAAACGGCGATTTCGCAAGCCTTGCAGACAGAAAGAGTGCCGCCGCCAGGATCACATATGCGATCAAAAAGAACTGGATCGGATCCAACGTATTGAGACCGGGGAAATCGTTGCGGACATAGATCGACAACCCGTCTTCGCCGCCATAAGCGGGCCAGCTTATCGCGAAATAGAACAGCATCTGGCCAAAGGCGAGGGTGATCATGATGAAATAGACACCTGTGGTACGCAGGCTGAGAGCGCCGATAACCAGCGCGGCCAGCGCCGAGGCAAACAGCGCCGTCAACCAGATAACTGGCATCGACTTGGTTCCCTCTATCAAAAACGGTGTCTGCATCAGGGGCGAATAGCTTTGGGCATGACTGGCAAGGATGCCCATTGCATACCCGCCGATTCCAAAGAACGCCGCGTGCCCAAGGCTGACCAAGCCCCCCAGCCCCAACGCGATGTTGAGGCCAACACCCGCCAACGCAAGAATGGCCACCCGCGTGGACAGCGTGATCATGAAAGGTTCATCCGACACATATGCCCACAGCGGAAACAGCAACAGACCGAGTGCCAGAACTGCGTTGAAGATACTTTCGCGGCTCATGCGCGTGCTCCGTACAGTCCGGTAGGTTTCGCGATCAACACGACCGCCATCAGGATGTAGATCAACATCGATGCCAGTGCCGACCCCACCGAGGTGGCCGAGGCCGGGTCCATGAAAAGCTTGAACGTTGCCGGCAGCAGTACTCCCCCAAGCGTGTCGGTTACGCCGACGAGGATCGAACCGACCAGCGCCCCCTTGATCGACCCGATACCGCCGATGACGATCACGACAAAGGCAAGGATCAACACCGGCTCGCCCATGCCGACCTGAACAGACTGGATTGCTCCGACCAATGCGCCGGCCAATCCGGCCAGCGCCGCACCAAGGGCAAAAACGATGGTGTAAAGCCGGGTGATATCGATGCCAAGTGCCGCGATCATCTCGCGGTCGCTCTCACCGGCACGGATCTGAACGCCAAGCCGCGTGCGCGAGATCAACAGGAACAGGCCGGCCGCAACGATCAGGCCGACGGCGATGATCGTCAGCCGGTAAAGCGGATACTGAATGCCTCCGGGCAGGGTGATCGGGCCGGACAAGGTATCCGGGATGTTGAGGAAAAGGGGAAACGAACCGAACACCCACCGGGTTCCTTCAGAGAAAATCAGGATCAGGGCAAAAGTCGCCAGAACCTGATCGAGGTGATCGCGATTGTACAGCCGCCGGATCACCAGCACCTCCACCAATGCACCGGCAGCTGCGGCCGCAGCAAGGCTGGCCGCCAGTGCGAGCGCAAAACTCCCTGTTGCGGCAGCCGTTGCTGCGGCGGCAAAAGCGCCAATCATGAACAGCGAGCCATGGGCGAGGTTGATAAGCCCCATCACCCCGAACACCAGCGTCAGACCGGCGGCGGTCAGAAAGAGCATCACCCCGAACTGCAAACCATTCAGGATTTGTTCAATCAGCAGAATGAAGGACATTTCGCTATCCTAGAGGGCGGCGCAAGCACAATGCCTTGCGCCGCCGGGATCTTACATTTCGCATTCGGCCGCATAAACGTCGGCGTGATCTTCCAGCGCGACACCCAGGATCTTGTTGGTGAAGACATCACCTTCCTGCACGACTTCGCGAACATAGATGTCCTGAATCGGGTGGTGGTTCGGCCCGAACTTGAAATCGCCGCGCACCGAGTCGAACTCGGCGTCTTCCAGCGCCGCACGGAACGCGTCCTGATCGTTCACGTCCGCTTTGGCCATGGCCGAAAGGATCAGGTTTGCGGTGTCGAACCCCTGCGACGCATAGAGCGAAGGCAGGCGACTATATTCAGCCTGGAAGCTTTCGACAAAGGCTTTGTTGGCGGCATTGTCGATATCCTTGTTCCACTGGCTGGTGTTCTTCACGCCAAGCGCCGCAGCTCCCACCGCCTGAAGGATGCCCTGATCAAAGCTGAAGGCAGGTCCGACGACAGGCAGGTCGACGCCACTGTCAGCGTATTGCTTGAGGAAGGATATTCCCATACCCCCCGGCAGAAAGAAGAACACGCTATCCGCGCCTGATGCCCGGATTTGGGCGATTTCTGCGGCATAGTCGGTTTGACCTAGCTGGGTGTAAACCTCGCCGGCCAGATCGCCACCATACTTGCGCTTGTAGCCCGCCAGCGCATCCTGACCCGCCGGATAGTTGGGCGCAAGGATAAAGCTGTTCTTGTAACCTGTTGATTTTGCATAAGCACCGGCTGCTTCATGCAGGTTGTCGTTTTGCCATGCGACGTTGAAATAGTTCTGGTGACAGCCTTTTCCCGCCAAGGCCGAAGGTCCGGCATTTGGCGACAAATAGAACTTGCCCTGCGCGGTCGCCGACGGCACAACCGCCATCGCCAGGTTCGACCAGATGATTCCGGTCAGGATATCCACCTTGTCGGATTGGATCATCCGGTCGGCCAGTTGCACGGCGATATCCGGCTTTCTCTGGTCATCCTCGATAACGACTTCAATGTCGGAATTGCCGGATTGCTTGACTGCCAGCATGAAACCGTCGCGCACGTCGATACCCAATCCGGCACCGCCGCCGGACAAAGTGGTGATCATTCCGACCTTTACGGGTTCGGCAAAGGCCATGCCAACTGTCAGAGCGGCAGTTGCCGCCGCCAAAAGCAAAGATTTGGTTTTCATTGTCTTCTCCCTGTAAAACAACGTCTCTTGAAGGTGTTGTTGGACGCTTCCTGTTCGGGCTCCCCCGAGTTCCCGCCGCCCCCTTCCAAATGCCGCGGGTTGTTCGTTTGCGTGATCTTCAGCGTCTGGGCCGAAGGCTATCCGGTTTCTCCCAAGGTGCAAGCACGCAGATCATTTTCCGCCCTCACGCAACTGGAATCGCTGAATTTTCCCGGTCGCCGTCTTGGGTAGCGCACCCGTGAATACGATGCTGCGCGGATACTTGTACGGTGCAATCGTCGTCTTGACGTGATCCTGCAACGCCTTGATCGTTGCCTCATCGGGGGCATGGCCTTCGTTCAGAACCACATGCGCCTGAACGATGTTGCCGCGCGCCTCGTCCGGTTTTGCCACCACCGCGCATTCGGATACCGCGGGATGTGATAACAACGCGGCCTCGACCTCGGGACCTGAAATGTTGTAGCCCGAGCTTTGAATCATGTCGTCGTTTCGGGCGGCAAAATGCAGATACCCTTCCGCATCCATGGTAAAGCTGTCGCCGGTAATGTTCCAGCCATCCAGCACATAGTCACTCTGTCGCTCGTCATCGAGATAACGGCAACCGGTCGGGCCGCGCACGGCAAGGCGACCGACTGTTCCGGGTGGAAGTTCGGCCCCGTCATCGTCAATGACTTTCGCTTCGTATCCCGTGACCGGTTTGCCCGTGCAGGCGGGGCGGTGGTCGGAAAACCGATTGGTGACAAAGATATGCAACATCTCGGTCGCGCCGATGCCGTCCAGCATCGGCTTGCCGGTCTTTGCCATCCAGTCGTCGTAAATTGGGGCGGGCAGGGTTTCCCCCGCCGACACCGCCGCTCGCAGGCAGGACAAGTCGGCCCCTTCTTCCATCGCCGCCAACATCGTTCGATAGGCCGTCGGCGCCGTGAAACAGACTGTTGCCTTATAGGTTTGAATGATTTCGATGAGATTCGGGGGCGAGGCGTTTTCCAGCAAGGCCGCCGCCGCACCGAACCGAAGCGGAAAGATCGCCAGCCCTCCGAGACCAAAAGTAAATGCCAATGGAGGAGAGCCGACAAACACGTCTTCTGGCGTGACCTTCAAAACCTCCTTGGCATAGCCGTCCGCGATAATCAGTAAATCGCGATGGAAATGCATCGTGGCCTTGGGCGAGCCGGTGGTTCCAGAAGTGAACCCCAAAAGCGCGACATCGTCCTGGCTGGTCTTGACGGCGTCAAAGTGCACAGGCTTTTCCAACGCCAGCCGGTCCAGTTCGGCGTCGTGATTGGCAGTGCCGTCAAAGCCGACAACGGCTTTCAGATACTTCGATGCCTTGGCGCAAGCGACCAATTCGTCCTTGAGGCGCGTATCGCACAACGCATGCGTGATTTCCGCCTTGTCCACGATTTTTGTCAACTCACCTGTGCGCAACATTGGCATCGTGTTAACGACGACCGCACCGGCCTTGGTCGCGGCCAGCCAGCAGGCCACCATTGCCGGGTTGTTTGCGGAACGGATCAGGATGCGGTTGCCCGGCACAACACCCAGATTCTCGACCAGAACATGCGCGATGCGATTGCTCCAGTCCGTCAACTCCTTGTACGTGCGGCGCCGCCCGTTCCCGATCAGTGCAGTGTGGTCGCCAAACCCCTTTTCCACCATCTGGTCCGTCAACTCGACCGCGGCATTCAGTCGATCCGGATAGTCGAACGCGTCAAGCAGCAGGTCCGGCCATTGATCTGCCGGCGGCAAGTTGTCCCGCGCGAAGGTGTCAATATGGGCAGATGGTCTCAGCATGTCATCCTCCCTGATGCGCGCCAAGGGTTTGCCGCGCGATTACTACGCGCTGCACATCCGATGCGCCCTCATAGATGCGCAGCGCCCGGATTTCGCGGTACAGCTTTTCGACGGTTTCCCCCGATTTCACCCCGTCGCCGCCAAAAAGCTGCACGGCCCGGTCGATGACCTGCTGGGCGTGGTCGGTTGCAAACAGCTTGGCCATGGCTGCCTCGCGCGTGATGCGCGGCGCTCCGGAATCCTTGGTCCACGCGGCGCGGTAAACAAGCAGGGCTGCGGCGTCCACATCCACGGCCATATCGGCAATGTGGCCTTGCACCATCTGTAAATCCGACAAGGGCGCGCCGCCGATTCTGCGCGCCTGCACTCGGGTCAGGGCTTCGTCGAGTGCGCGGCGGGAAAACCCTAGCGCGGCTGCCGCCACGGTGGAGCGAAACACATCCAAAACCGACATGGCGATCCGGAATCCGTCTCCGGGCGCACCGATCATGGCAGCGGCGGGAATGCGGCATTCCGAAAAGCGCAGAGTAGCAAGGGGATGCGGTGCAATCGTGTGCAGCCGCTCGGTCACTTCAAAACCGGGCAGACCGGCGGGCACGACAAAGGCCGACAGTCCTTTGGCACCGGGGGTCTCTCCGGTACGGGCGAACACCGTGTAGACATCGGCGATGCCGCCATTTGAAATCCAGGTTTTTTCTCCGTTCAGAACAAAGTCATTACCGTCACGAGTCGCCGTCATCGTGGAATTGGCAACATCTGACCCCGATTGCGGCTCGGTCAGGGCAAAGGCCGATATCGCCTTGCCCGCTGTTGTCAGTGACAGCCATTCGGCTTTTTGTGCGGCAGTGCCGAAAAGTGAAATTGCACCTGTTCCCAGCCCTTGCATGGCAAAGGCAAAATCCGCCAGACCATCGTGCCGGGCCAGCGTTTCCCGGATCAAGCACAGGGTTCTGACGTCAAGCGCATCGCCCCCTTGATCTGACGCGGTGTGTTTTAACCAGCCATCCTGACCAAGTGTGGCAACAAGGCTACGGCAGGCTGCATCAGTGTCGAAATGGTCGATCCTCGCAAGTTCCTGACCGGCCCACATTTCCAGCGCATCGGCAAGCTTCCGATGCCTCTGGTCAAAAAAAGGCCAGTTCAGAAAGGATCGATCCACCATGACTCAATCCCCCTCGAACACCGGTTTTTCCTTGGCGACGAACGCGGTATAGGCGCGTTCAAAATCGCCGGTTTGCATGCAGATTGCTTGTGCTTGCGCCTCGGCTTCGATGGCCTGTTCAACGGACATCGACCACTCCTGCGCGAGCATTGTCTTGGTCATCATATGCGCAAAATTCGGACCTGCGGCCAAACGGGCCGCCAGGTCCTGTGCCTCTGCCTCCAAATTTCCTGCAGGCACAAGACGATTGAAAAACCCCCAGCGCTCGCCTTCTTCGGCGCTCATGGAACGGCCGGTATACAGCAACTCGGCGGCGCGCCCTTGGCCAATGATCCGGGGCAGGATGGCGCAGGCACCCATGTCGCATCCGGCTAGGCCCACACGGGTAAACAGAAAAGCAGTTTTTGCGTCGGGTGTTCCAATGCGCAGATCGCTTGCCATGGCAATGATGGCACCGGCACCGACACAAATCCCGTCGACGGCGGCAATTACCGGCTTGCCGCAATTCACCATCGCCTTGACCAGATCCCCGGTCATCCGGGTGAATGCCAGCAATTCCTTCATGTTCATCCGGGTCAGCGGCCCAATGATGTCATGGACATCGCCGCCAGAACTGAAATTACCGCCGTTCGACGCAAAGACCACCGCGTTGACGTCATCGGAGTAGGCCAGATCGCGAAACCAGTCGCGCAATTCGGCATAGCTGTCAAAGGTCAGCGGGTTCTTCCGGTCAGGCCTGTTCAGGGCAACCGTCGCGATGCCATCGGAGATATCACAAAGGAAATGTCTGGTGTCACTTCGCATGTTTGTCATTTGCCCTCGTCCAACGATTTCACCAACGTCTCCAGCTTGGTGCTGAATACCATGGCTTCTTCGGCATCGAGCGTCCCAAGCAGCTCGTCGATCCATCCTTCGTGGGCCGCCGCCTGCGTCGCAAACTCGGCCTCGCCCTTGCGTGTCAGCCGCACCAGCGAGGCGCGCCGGTCGCCCTCGACCGCCACCCGCATGACCAGTCCCTCGTCGACCAGGCGATCCACGATGCCGGTGACGTTGCCGTTCGACACCCGCAACACGCCTGAAAGCTCGCTCATCTTGAGGCCGTTCTTGTGTCTTGACAGAGCAGCCATCACATCAAACCGAGGCAGGGTTGAGTTGAACTCACTGCGCAGTTTTGCGCGCAGATGTGCCTCGACCCCACGTGACATCTTGAGCAAGCGCAACCAAAGTCGCAGGCGTTCCTTGCTTGGCGCTTCGATGGTTCTTGAGGCGGGGCGGGTCATATTTCACCTCCGGATATGGTCATCGTGTGACCGTTGACGCCGCGCGCCGCCTCTGAACACAGCCACAAGGCGGCGGCGGCGACCTCGTCAGTGTTGATGAAACGGTTTTGCGGATTGGAACGTTTCAGGGCGGCTTCGGCCTGTACCCGATCCGCACCGGTTTTTTCCATGATGGTGGCTATTGAACGCTCCAGCAAAGGAGTTGCGACAAACCCGGGGCAGATAGCGTTCGCGGTAATCCCCGATGGTGCAAGTTCCAGAGCCAGAGCACGGGTCAACCCCACGACACCATGCTTGGCCGCGCAATACGCCGAGACATAGGGATATCCTTTCAGGCCAGCGGTCGAAGCTATGGCGATCAAGCGCCCATACCCGGCCTCCTGCATGTCCGGTAGGGCAGCCTGATAGCAGTGGAAAACTCCAGACAGGTTCACATCCAGCACCTGCTGAAAATCGCTACTGGACATCTTCGAAAATGGCTTGCTAGGCGCCGCACCCGCATTGGCTACGACGATCGTGACCTTGCCTTGTTCCTGCCGAGCCACTGCGAACGCCGCCTCGACATCCCCGGGCCGCGTCACGTCGCAGATCTGATAGAAAAGGTTCTGTGCTTTCAGCCTGTCCTCGTTGCGTCCGAGGATCGTCACTTTCGCTCCGGCATCAGCGAACTGACGGGCGCATTCTGCACCAACTCCGGTTCCTCCACCGGTTACGACAACATGAGAGCCAGAGATATGCATTGCGAACCCCAGTTACAGGGTACTTTAGCAACCGGTATTTATTTCAACAATAAAAATTTTGAACTTAAAGTAAAATGATGAAAACAGATAATAAATCAATTCTTTACCCCGGAAATTTGAATTCGCGGTTATCGAGGATTGACCCAGAGGTTCGACAGAACCGTTACGTGATCATCTCCCGGCAATAGCAATTTGCCGGGAGAATCGTCAGCGGTCCATCAACCGTCGTTGCCGGAAGAGCGCGCTTCTTCGCGAATGTTCACCCAGGGAGTGGCAGCACCGGCTTTGGCATACTCGTCATATTTCTCGCGCCCCAGCGCTTCGACAGCTTGCGCAATATAGCCATCAATGTCGGCCTTGTCCGTCGGTTCAAACTTTGCGCCGATCTTGGCCATGTTTGCCTCGACGGCTCCAAGCAGACGCGCCGCCTTCTCGGCGTTTCCATGTTTCATTGCAACGCCTCCATATGCGGCGACGCAAAGGTTGATTACGGGCGGATAATCGAAATCCCGCCCCAGATCGAACGCCTCGCCCAAAAGTGCCAGCGCCTCGTCGGTTTTGCCTTCGGCGATCCGGAAATGCGCGACGTTCTGTTTCAATAGCCCGGGCCAGAATGTGTTCCGTTCCAACGTCAAAAGCTCCAGCGCCTGACCATAGCATTCTTCGGCAGCATCTTTCATGCCTTCCATGCGCGCGCCTTCGCCCATGATAAGCAAACCGAGCGCAGTGAAATAATTGTCGCCTTTGGCCTGCATGTGCTGGATGCAGCCCATGATCGTTTCACTCGGATCTTCGATGTTGCCGGTCGCAGCCCCGCAGATCGCGTGGATCATGGCGGCTTTCTTCGTGGCATCTTCGTCGTTCAATTCAGTAAAGATACGCTCGGCCTTCTGACCGTGAAGGTAAGCCCCTTCGTAATCGCCCGCCATGGCCTTGGTATAGGCAGCGGCCAAATTGATTTTCGCAGCGGCAGCGCTGTCACCCAGCTTGCAGGCGAGTTCATCCGTTTTTTTGATCCAGTCAAGGCTTTCCGTAAACTGACCCTGAGATATCCAGTACCAGTAAAGCGCGTCTATGAATCGCGCGCAGGTCTCGATGTCCTGACGCCCGAGGGCAATGCGCAAAGCGGCACGAATATTGTCAGCCTCGTCACTCAGCCGTGTGACATGGCGTTTTTGTTCGTGGGTCAGAACATACGCGCCGCAGGTTTTGCAAAGCCGTGCGAACTGATCGATGAACGCAGTTTGCGCCTGTTCCAAGTCACCGTTTTTCTCCAACAACTCCGTGGCGAACTCGCGCACCATATCAAACATTCCGAATCGAGGGGCGCCGTTGGCGACACGTCGATAGAGCAGGTTCTTGGATGTCAGCGATGCCACGGCCTCAAGGACGTCCGCATCAAAATCTGATATTTCCAACAAAGTGTCCTCTGCATCGTCGATGCGGAAGCCACCCGAAAAAACGGATAGGGCCAAAAAGGTCTGCCGTTCCTCCTCGTTCAACAGGCTTTCACTCCATTCGATGGCATTGCGAAGCGTCCGATGACGCCCGGAATCCTGTTGCGAACTGCGCAAAAGCTTCAGTTTCTTGTCCAGCCGCTCCAGAAGCTGTTGCGGCGACAACAAAGACATGCGTGCGGCTGCCAGATTGAGCGCAAGCGGTATTCCTTCAAGACGGGTGACGATCTTTGCCACCGTCGCCCGGTTGTCGGCGGTAATCTGAAAGTCCGACGTTTCCGCTTGCACCGCCTCTACAAACAGCCGCATGGCACCGCTTGTTTCGGGGGTGGGATCGCTGGCCTTGGGCAGGCTGAGCGGATCAATGGCATAGATCTTTTCCATTCTCACTCGCAACTCAGCCCGGCTGGTGACGAGAAGGCGCAGATTGGGGCAATCGTCCAACAGATCGGACACGGCGACGGCCGCGTCAATGACGTGCTCGAAGGTGTCGAGCACCAAAAGCATGCGGCTGGTGCCGATGAAGGATGCGATATCGAGGCTGATTGGGCGGCCGGGATAGTCACGCACGCCCAGTGCCTGAGCGATACTGGGCAACACCAGTCCCGGGGTATCGAGACCGCTGAAATCGACAAAATACGCGCCGTCTTCGGTGTCGCGCAGCCAAAGCGCGGCAACGCGTTGCGCCAAAGTCGTCTTACCCGTGCCCCCCATGCCCGTAACCGTAACAAGACGATCCGAGGAGTCGTTCAGCAAGCCCATGATCTCGGAAGTTTCCCGATCGCGGCCAACGATCGGGCCGCAGGGTTGAGTGATGTTGGTACGACGTACGTCCAGAGTGCGGAGCGGTGGAAAGTCGATGCAAATCCGCGGATCGACAATGTCAAAAAGTGTTTCGGGATATCGGATCGCTTTCAACCGATGAACACCCAGCGGTCGAACTTTTACGTCCCAGGCCGCGAAATCATCTTGTTCCAGCAATTGATAGACGTTTCGCGACAATACGATCTGTCCACCGTGTCCGGTATCTCCGATGCGCGCGGCCAGATGCAGGTCATAGCCGACAAGTTGTTTTCCCAGCTGCTGTATCGGTCCTTCGTGCAGTCCGATTCTGACACGCAGGTCGATGCCGCGTGGCCACTGTTCCGTTTTTAGTCTGCGCTGAATTTCAATAGCCGCGCCCAAGGCCTGGCGCGGGGTGTCGAACAAGACCAGAAACGAGTCACCCTGCGTACCATCCTCATCGCCGCCAAACGGGGCATAGCATTCCCGAACGATATCCTGGTGGCGCCTGAGAACGGCAGGGTATTCATCGCCAAGCGCCTGCAGCAAAGCCGTTGATGCTTCGATGTCTGTGAACATCATCGTTCTGCTGACGGCATCAGTTCTGTGCTCAGCTTTTTGTTCAATCGCCGCTTGATTCATCGTCGGTTCCGTTCGTCTTGATTTTTCTTTCAACCGCGGCCTTGGCCTGTGCCCATTGCCTTGCCAAGTCCGATACCAAATCGCCAACCGTTGGGGATGCACGGGCCATCAGACAATTCCAATCCTCCGCCCTGTGTTCGGCGGCGATCCGGTATTGCAACAACCTGTGTTCCTCGTCACCCAGCGCACCATCCTCAACCGCTCTCAGAAATTCTGAGACCGCCTTGAAACGGAAACGCTCTGCGTCAATGTCGCCGGAACGGGACACCTGGTCAATCAGGAAACCGGAAAAAGCCATTGCTTGATCAATATGTTTGCATTTGACGTGACGCCAATCGAGTTGCTCAAGGTACTTGGTCCATTTGTCTGGCAGGATTGGGTCAATACTGTGCAATTCTTCAAGCGCATTCCGGTTTTTTCCAAGCCACCGGTTTGCGCGACCGGTCATCAGCAACCACAAAACGAATCCTGCGTCATGTTCGCCAACATCTGGTCCAAGCGCAGACCCCGGCAGGCTGGTTCGCAGATCGTCCAGATCCCTGAACGGAACGCGTGTCGCACGTGGGCGCGTAGCCCAACCGGGGTCCCGTTTCATCAGTCGCGCCACCAGCTTCAACGCGCTGCATGCATCCTCGCGCTTCGGATCTTGATCCCTGAGCCAGTCGGACATCCCGGTAGACGGTTCTTGGTTCTGGCTGGCGGCAAAAATGGCGCGCCACGTGCGTTCGGAATAGTGCAGGTTTTGTGCGGCTTGGCAAAGTGCGTTGGCCTCTTGCAGCGAAATGAGGTTCCGGCGAACGGCCCGGCGCAGGGCGACCCGCACGCCGGCCAGTGGCAAGGTCAGGGATGGATAAGGACGCTCGGGATTGAAGGACACGGCGACCTCGTCCTCACTGTCGATCAACCCGCGTCGGAACATGCGGAAAATCCGCCCCGTGCCGATGGCCCCCAAAGGGGCGCAATCCACCGCGCGCAGCGCTCCCATGCTTGCTGCACCAACGACAACTGCTCCGTCCCGCAAAACATCGGCAACTTCGCGCGGCGACACTGCGTCGTTTTGCGAAAACACGCCATCAAGGATGACCATAACAGAGTAGCGTAACATGCGGGCCAAGTGCAGATCACCGCGACGCACAGGCGGTCGCAGCTCGGCATTCGGCAGGATGCGCCGGACTTCCTCAGCGGGGATCGACGGGCCGACAAAGACCAGCGGAGGGGCCGCGGGGGTCGTGAAGTCAGGTGTATCTATACCAGCCATCTCAGATCCCGTCGCGAGACGCGGCTTTGGTCCACCAGAAAAACGCTCAGCCCCGGAACGCAGACCCGAACAACCGCCGCCTGCAAATCACTGCGGGTCAGGTCTGCAAACAAAGCTTGCGAAAACCCGGCAACCTGCAATGCGCCGAGAATGTGAGCCAGATCATCAACCAGATCGTGGCTTTCAAAATTGGGAACGCTGCTCCATGTGCTGAATTCCATAGCCTCAGGGTGAAACGGAAAGGGGCGTTTGCTTTGCGGCATTCTGTTGAAACTGTCTCGCGCGCCTTGAATGCGGGCCAGACGCGACTGAACGGCCTCGGTCAAGGCCCGGGACAGGGCCACACCGGCGTTCGGCGCACAGCCAAGGCCGGGAAACTTCTTTTTTTGCGGTCCCGAAGGCGTCGGATACGACCCATCGATAATGGTGGCGCGAAAAACGGGGATGCGGATGTCCTGAGTAATTTCCTCAAGCTCAACCGACAGCCCTTCTTCCTCGATTTCGCCGATCAGATTCCGACAGGTTTGCGGCAGGTCAGCCTCGGCGGCAATTCTCCGGCACGTCGGCGCCGTGTCTTCTGCTTCGCCATAGAGTTCAAAAAACAGCAGTTGACTGATTGCATCGCGCTCGACCAACTCGCACAGCCCGTGCACGACCGCTTCGAGGAGGGTGTTGCCCGAGGCGAGCCCGTTCGTGTCCGGCAGGTGCAAAAGGCCGTCAACCGGTGGGCAGACCATCATGTCCACAGGAACCAGGACATCGCGTGCCGTTTTCAGATCGGTTGCCGCGAGCCAGGTAATTTCACGATCTGGCTCAAATCGGGTGCCAGGTGGAAGAGTAAGAAGCCGAGGGTCCAACGCGTTGGAATTGCAATCCGACAGCTTGGAAAAGCTGGCCCGAATGGCTCCTTGGGGAATCGTTTCCGCAGTGACCCTTTCGCATGCTTCCATGATGGCGCTTGCTTTTGCCGCCGCCTTGCTGCGCCCTTTTCCCATATGCGTGGTCAAATCGCGGGCGAGAGGGGTGACAGCACAATAGACCGGTAACCCAAGGCGATCCAAAGGCGTCAGATCGGCCACCCTTGTTATCGGCAGCGCGGACCTGATCCTGTCACATTTCTCGAGTGTCTGTTCGGCGGTCAAGGTCCTTGGGAAATCAAGCGAGACCTTGACCGAGTTTTCGTGGCCAAAAAGGTGCCGTACGGTCTTGGCGATAGACGGCACTCAAGTAACCTTAAAGCGCGGCCATGCCGCCATCTTCATCACCGTCGGACGAAAACGGCATACCGGTGATCTTGTCCTTGAGTTTGATAATCGCGTCGATTTCTTCTTTCGAGAATTCCTCGTTCAAAATGCGCTTGTGGTCATCTGAAATGTGGCTTGCGTCCTGAACGGCTCCTGCGTTGACCAAGCGATCCAAATTCGAAGATTCGGCCATGACTTCATTCCCCCTCTGTAGGTTTCCGGCGGAATGCCGAAAATTATTAACAAACTCTATGCACGACAAATTATGCCGGCGTGTCAACGAATATTGTTGAATTTCTGCCCTTTCCAGCCGAAACTTAACCAAATGTTTAGAAATTTTGAGGCGAGCAATGAATGAGAATGCTTCTGTCGTAGGCAAACTTTCCAACAGCCAGATCGTTCGCACAAAGATGAAGCTGACCTGCTCTGCCGCGAATGAGGCATTCGCCAGATTCTGGGCGCGGCCGGACCTGCCAGAGCTAATTCCGGGTTTTCTTGTCACGCTTCAACAAATCATGCGTGCCACCGTCCCATTGATGGAGGCCGCGCGGGATCGTGCGGCGGAAATGGCCGAGCGTGACGCCTTGTGCCGCCATTTGCGCGACTATTTTGCCAAGCATGTAGGCGAAGAACGTGACCATGATTTATGGGCGCTCGACGATCTCGAAGCGGCGGGGTTTGCGCGGGCAGACGTTCTTGACGTTCTGCCGCTTGGCGATGTCGCCTCGATGATGGGTGCGCAATACTATTGGATCCACCATTATCATCCGGTCATGCTGTTGGGTTGCATCGCGCTTTTGGAATCCGCACCCCCCAGTGACCAGTTGATTGACAAGCTTGAACGCGAAAGCGGTTTGCCGAAAGAAGCCTTTCGAACCTATCATTTCCACGGCCGTGTCGATCCGCATCATCGCGACGACCTGGATGAAGCGCTGGATCAGATGCCGCTCAGCCGCCGCCATCTAGGTCTGATAGGCATCAGCGCGACGCATACTGCGAACACGCTTGCGTCGATCGCAGGCCGAATTTCTCCCTCCGACGCCCCTGATCGACGGATCTGAGACGGCATCGCGATTTCGGGGGATCGCGATCCGCAAAATACAGGAGATCACAGTGACCAAGCGCAGCAGTGCGCCGCTTCGAAACCCGATGGTTTTGCGCGGCAGTCCCTACGCCGACGACGCAACGGACCGCGTCGCACAAATCGAAGTTCCGGCGTTGGCGCAAGCTTTGAAAAGCGTTGGCAAAACCTACGCAGTGGGCGAAGCGTTGGCGATGCCGGAAACCGAGCCCCTTTCCACCCGTGATCGGCGCAAGATCATCGATCAGTCAATTCTTGTTCTCAGCGAACTCTATGTTCATCGGGAACTTAAGCGAACCAGGCATGCGGTCGATCCGGTGACGGCTCTGCGTCAGCTCAAACGACGCTGCGACAAGCTGGACGGTTACGAATTTCACCTTCATATCATGAAGATATTCAAGGGGTTGCGGGATATTCACACGGCCTATGTGATGCCTCCGCCCTTTTCAAACATGGTGGCGTTCCTGCCATTCCTGCTGGATGCTCACGTCATCGACAGCGACGCACCTGTGCATGGCAAGGTGTGTGAAGTCGAAGACCTCAGCGAAGACAGTTTCGACCCGGATGCCGAGCGTACGGTCATCGTTTCAGGGCTGCTCGCGGATTTCAAACATCCTTATTTCAAGCCCGGCGTCGAAATCCTGAGTTGGAACGGAATGCCGATCCACGAGGCGATCCGACGCATCGGCGAGGAAGAGCAGGGCTCGAACATCTATGCACAATTCGCTCTGGGTCTGCGTCTGATGACGGTCAGGTGGTTCGGTGGCTCGCTTCCGCCCAGCGAGTACTATGTCACGATCGCGTACCGCTACTGGGATGAAGAAGACAAAGAGGTCATTCGCGAAATTCGTTTTCCCTGGCGTGTCATTCTGGACAACGAAGACAAGGGCAGGGTGGCCTCGGTTCAGGCCATGTGGGAATTGAAGAAGAACTTTCAGAACAACTCCACGTCGGACCCCTCGATGGAACACCGCTCGATGTATGAATCTACCGTGCGGAATACCCTGTTCCAACGGCCCAGCGAGATCGACCGCAAGGAACGCATCATCAAGATGCCCGCTGAAATCGAAGGCCTGCCGCCCGGCGTGTTCGAAGTGCACAATATCAAGGTCGACCATGGGCCTGACGGGTTCAAGTTCGGCCTTGTCAGGATCGTGCACTTTGATTGCAGCCCAAAGAAATTCGTCGAAGGCTTTCTCAAGATTCTGTTCAGCATTCCACAGACCGGGCTATTGATTGACGTTCGATCAAATCCGGGCGGACAGGTGGTCGCCGCCGAACGGGTCCTGCAATTCCTGACACCACGTGTCATCACGCCGTTGCCTTTTCAGTTTCTGGCAACAACGCTGGTGGAACAGATCGTATGGTCCAGCAAAAGCAAGGCAAAACCTCTCCGGGATTGGCGCAACAGGGTGTCTCCGGCCGTGGACGTCGGCAATATGTTTTCGGGCCAGGAAACGCTGACAGACCCGCAATCTGCTAACGATATCGGGCAGGTCTATTACGGGCCGATTGCGCTGGTAACCAACGCGATTACCTACAGTTCGGGCGACATATTCGCGGCCAGTTTTCAGGATCACGAAATCGGCCCCGTCATCGGCGTCGACCCCAGCACAGGAGGGGGCGGGGCCAATATGTGGCCGCATCGCCATTGCGTCGATCTGGTTACCCCCGGCGAAACGCTCGACTACCTGCCGCCCAGAAAGGCGCCAGTCGAACCCAAACCACATTACGCGGTGCGACGCTGCACGAGGGTGGGCAAAAACCAGGGCCTTCCCATTGAAGAGGATGGCGTTCGTCGCGATCATTTCCACAACCTGACTCGCGACGACCTGCTGGGCGGTGACGTCGATCTGATCCGCCATGCCGCCAAGCTGTTGAGCGGGCTGCCAAAGCAGGATTTCGATGTGGGTTTGCGGGTGGATGGTCGGCCCATCGCGCTTGATTCAATCATTCTGGATGTACCGGTCGTTACCGACCAGGTTCAGGTGGAACTCGACGTGGATGTGGGAGAGCGCTACGGAGGGCTGCAGTTCATTCTGTCCGTGGATGGTCGGCCCATAGGGCTACAACTCCCAACGAGCAACCGGACCCGAATGAAGTTCAAGCTTGACACAAACAAAATGGCGGATGTTCGGCTGGATGCCCATGACTTCGACATCGTAAGCGGTCATAGCTCAGGGGTGGCTGCTTCCTTCCGGCGTCGGATCCTCTTTAGGCGGCTGTCGGATGATGTCGACGGTGCGGCGTTGCAAAGCGCCTGACCTGCCCGGGGCTGCCGCCCCGGTCTTGCCGTTCTACCCGCAAATCTCGACCTCAGTCTCCCAGTTCTGGCATTTCTCGGCCAGGGCGGGGGGCAAGGCCTGATCGGTGTAAAACCTGTCGATACGCTCCATCGAGGCGATGCGCGCAGGGGCGGAGCGTTGGAACTTGGAATGGTCCGCAACCAGAAAGCTCTTTCGCGCCTGCGTAAGGATGGTCTGGCTGACGTTGACCTCCTGAAAGTCGAAATCCAGCAGGTCCCCGTCCATATCCAGCGCCGAGCAGCCAATAACCGCATAGTCGAACTTGAATTGTTCGATCACGGCCACCGTCAGGTTGCCGATCAATCCTCCGTCCGCCCGGCGCAGAACTCCGCCAGCGACGACGATCTGACAGTCTGTATTGGCAACCAGAATATTGGCCACGTTCATATTGTTCGTAACCACCATCAGGTTCTTGTGGGCCAGCAGCGCCCGCGCGACCGCCTCGGTCGACGTGCCGATATTCAGAAAGATCGACGCGCCGTCCGGAATATCCCGTGCGCATCTTTCGGCAATTCTGATTTTCGCGTCCTCGTTCAAACCGCGCCGGTCTTCGTATCCGATATTTGACACGCCCGAGTGCAGAACCGCCCCGCCGTGCACGCGGTCAATCTTTCCGGCCTCCGACAACTCGCCAAGGTCGCGACGAATGGTCTGGACCGTAACCCCAAAGCGTTCCGCCAGATCCTCGACCGTAACCCGGCCTTCGGTCCGGGCAATTTCAAGAATATCCGATTGTCTGAACGAAAGGGACATGCTGGGATTCTCGGCTGTTTCCGAACGCACCGTTGAAGGCGGCTGGACTATTCTTGGTGTTTTTGCGTGAACGCATGCGAAAGTCAAGCAAACGAAAACGAAAGAAATCGAAAACAGATATTGACGAAACGAATAACTGGCGCATAGATGCGCGCAAAACCCAGAGCGTGGAGCCACTCCAAAATGCCCGGTCAAAAACCCGAGATTTGCGATCTTTTCATCATCGGTGGCGGTATCAACGGATGCGGCATTGCGCGCGACGCCGCTGGTCGGGGCCTATCGGTCGTGCTTGCGGAAATGAACGATCTGGCCTCCGCAACATCGTCAGCATCGACCAAGCTGTTTCATGGCGGTTTGCGCTATCTGGAGTATTTCGAAGTGCGCCTTGTGCGCGAGGCCCTGATCGAGCGCGAGACCTTGCTGTCGGCCATGCCTCATATCAGTTGGCCAATGCGCTTTGTCCTGCCGTACCATCCCGATATGCGCTTTGACGCGGAAACTCCGACTTCGCGCATTCTGAATACGGTCATGCCGTGGATGCGCGGCCGGCGGCCAGCCTGGCTGATCCGGCTGGGTCTTTTTCTTTACGATCATCTGGGCGGTCGCAAGGTACTGCCCGGCACACGGCGGCTGGATCTGCGGAATACCCCTGAAGGCCTGCCATTGCAGGACAAGTTCCGGCACGCCTTTGAATACTCTGATTGTTGGGTCGAAGATGCCCGCCTCGTCGTCCTGAACGCCCGCGACGCCGCGGCGCGTGGCGCGCAAATTCTTGTCCGAAACGAGGTGGTCGCGGCAAGGCGTGACGGCGATTTTTGGACAATCTCGGTCAGGGACAGCAATACGGGAGGCACACGATCATTTCAGGCACGTATGCTGGTCAACGCGGGCGGACCGTGGGTTGGCGATATCATTCAGAATCGCGTCCACACGCAATCGCGTGATGGCGTGCGTCTGGTGCGCGGCAGCCATATCGTGACCCACAGGCTTTACGACCACGACAAATGTTATTTCTTTCAGGGCGAAGACGGGCGCATTATCTTTGCGATCCCGTATGAGACTGACTTCACGCTGATCGGAACCACCGATCAAGACCATGCGGTCCTTTCGGAAAAACCCGTCTGCACCGAAGAAGAGCAGGACTACCTTTGCGCTTTTGCCTCGAAATACTTCAAAACGCCGCTGTCTCGTAAGGATGTCGTCTGGACCTATTCCGGTGTTCGCCCGCTGCATGACGACGGGGCCAACAGCGCTACGGCGGCGACCCGCGACTATACTCTCAAGGTGGATGACGACGGCGGCGCGCCCCTTCTGAACGTGTTCGGGGGCAAGATCACCACCTATCGACGTCTGGCAGAAAGCGCCCTGGAAAAGATCGGCCGCTACTTCCCTGACCTGCCCGGTCCCTGGACAGCCGGGATCGCCCTGCCGGGAGGGGATTTCGCCGTGGGCGGCTTCGATGACCTCGTCGCGCGCCTGTCCTCCGAGTTCAACTTTCTGGATGCATTCTGGGCACGCAGGTTGGTCAGGGCCTACGGCACCGAGGCATGGGACGTACTGGCAGGCGCAACATCGCGTGACGAACTGGGGCAGGACTTTGGTGCGACACTGACCGAACGCGAAGCCGTCTGGTTGATAGACCGCGAATTCGCGCGCAGGGCCGAAGATATCGTGTGGCGCCGCAACAAGCTGGGCCTGCGACTGAACGCGGAACAGATTGCCGTGTTGGACGCATGGATGCTGCAGCGGCGGGGCGTAACCGGAGCAGCGCCAGCCAACCACGTTCCTTCAGCCGGTTGAAGGCGAGCGGCGGCAAGGGTGCAACCCCTGCCGTCGCCTCAATGATCAGGCCGTCGGAGGCGTCGCCTCGTCTCCGGGATTGGTGTCTTTCGTGCCTTTGACCCATTCACGCAGGCCCTGCATCACCGCATAAAGCACCGGCACCAAAATCACACCGACGATTGTGGCGGCCAGCATCCCGCCGAAAACCGCAACGCCGATGGCCTTCTGACTGGCGGCTCCGGCGCCATTTGCGGCCAGCAACGGAACGACCCCCAGCAGGAACGACAGCGCCGTCATCATAACCGCGCGGAAACGCTGATGAGCGGCCTCTGCCGCGGCTTCACGGATCAACAGGCCCTTGGCCCGCTGCTCCATCGCGAACTCCACGATCAGAATGCCGTTTTTCGAGGCCAGCCCCACCAGCATGATCATCCCGATCTGCGTATAAAGATTGATGTCGCTGCCCACGATGGCGACCGCCGCCACCGCCCCGAACAATGCCACGATAACGGATAACAGGATTGAGACGGGCATCGTCCAGCTCTCGTATTGTCCCACCAGAAACAGATAGCCGAACAGTACCGCAAGCCCCAGAATGATCACCACCAGATTGCCAGACGCCAATTGCTGTTGCGCCGTTCCCGTCCATTCGAATGCATAGCCCGAGGGCAGGGCGGTCGCCGACTCCTCGGTCATGACCCGGATAGCGTCGCCCGAAGACAATCCCGGCGCCGGCACAGCGGTCACTGTTGCCGAACGGAACAGGTTGTGCCGTTTCAACAGGACAGGCCCCAGGACGTTTTCGACATCAACCAGCGTTCCCAGCGGAACCATCTCTCCTTTGGTCGACCGCACATAAAGGTTCGAGATATCCTCGACCTTGTCGCGATAGCTTCCTTCGGCCTGGATCATCACCCGATAGACGCGGCCATAAAGGTTGAAATCGTTGACATAATAGGAACCCAGCTGCGCCTGCATGGTCTGAAATATCTCGGCGACCGAGACCTGCAATGTCTTGGCCTTTTCCCGATCCAGATCGACGAAAAGCTGGGGCACGTTGGCTCGGAACGTGGTGTAGGATTGCGCGATTTCGGGCCGCTGGTTCACTGAATAAACGAACGACCCGACCGCCGAGGCCAGATCCTGCGCGCTGCCGCCGCCGGTCTGCTGCACCTCCATCTCGACCCCGGCAGACATGCCAAGGCCCTGGATCGGCGGCGGGTTGAAAGCCACGATCGAGGCAGCGGATTCCTGGTTCGCGATGCCCAGGATTTTCCGCAGGATCGCGTTGGCGCTCAGATCCTCCTCCTGCCGGTCGTTCCAGTTGTCGAGGTTCACGATGATCATCGCGCCATTGGCGGTGAGCCCGTTGAGCAACGAAAACCCGTTGACCAGAACAGTGTTGGCCACCCCGTCAAGCTGGCGGAACTGGTCGTTCACACGCGCAGTGACCGTTTCCGTCCGCTCCAGCGTCGCCGCGTCGGGCAGTTGGATATCGACAAACAGATAGCCGTTGTCCTCAAGCGGAATGAACCCTTTCGAGGTGTTCCCCATGATTGCACCCGCACCCAGCGCAATGGCGGCAATGATGCCCAGCGAAATCACGGGAATGCGCAGCAGGCGCCGAACGATGGCGGTATAGCCGCCCCGCATGCCGCCAATGAACCTTTCGAACACCGCCAGCAATCCCGTCGGCGGGCCCGAGCGCGCTTTCAGAACCAACCCGCAGAGGGCAGGGGACAGGGTCAAAGCGTTGATCGACGAAATCACAACAGCGGTCGAAATCGTCACGGCAAACTGCGAATAAAGCCGCCCCGATATGCCAGGCATGAACGTCACCGGAACGAATACCGCCAACAAAACCAGTGTGGTGGCGATCACCGGTCCGGTGATCTGGCCCATCGCCTTGCGGGTGGCCTCGGGCGGGCTCAGTCCTTCTTCGGCGATGATGCGCTCGACATTTTCGACCACGACGATGGCATCATCCACGACGATCCCGATGGCCAGAACCAGCGCAAAAAGCGAGATCGTGTTGAGCGACATGCCAAACGCCAGCAGAAACGCGAACGTTCCGATCAGTGAAACCGGGATGGCCACCGCCGGTATGATCGTTGCCCTGAATGAGCCGAGAAAGATGAAAACGACTGAAATCACCAGAATGAAGGTCAGGATCAGGGTTGACACAACGTCGTTCAGAGATTGCTCGACGAAATCCGTCGTCTTGAACGGAATCTCGTATTCCAGATCAGCCGGAAAGGCGCGGGACAGGCGTTCCAGTTCCGTCTCCACCCGTTCCGCGACGGCCAGGGCATTTGCACCGGGGGCCTGATAGATGCCCAGAACGGTCGCGGGAAGCCCCTGATAGTATCCCGACGCGCTGTAGAATTGTGCCCCCAGCTCAACGCGGGCGATGTCCCTGACGCGCACGATGGCGCCGGCTTCACCAGTTCTGACAACGATGTTGCCGAACTCTTCGGGGGTGCTCAGCCGCCCCTTCGACTTGATCGTGTATTGAAAGGTCTGCCCCTCCGGGACGGGGGGCGAGCCGATGGAACCGGCCGAGACTTCGATGTTCTGTTCCCGGATTGCGGCAATAAGGTCTCCGGGCGTGATCGAAAGCGCCGCCATCTTGTCCGGGTTCATCCACATGCGCATGGCGTATTCAAGATTGGTCAGAACATCGGCCTTGCCCACGCCCTGAATCCGCGCCAGCGCGTCCTTGAGGTTGATCGAGGCATAGTTTGACAGAAACACGCTGTCATAGGTTTCGTTGGGCGATGTCAGCGTGACCGCCATCAGCATGTTGGTCGAGGCCTTTTGCGTGACAACGCCCGACGATGTCACTTCGGCCGGCAACGAGGCGATGGCCTGTGCCACCCGGTTTTGCACGTTGACCGAGGCGATGTCGGGGTCGGTGCCAACTTCGAAAGTGACGTTCAGGGAATATGATCCGTTGTCCGCCGAGGTCGACGTCATATAGATCATGTCGTCCACCCCGTTGACCTGCGCCTCGATCGGCGCCGCAACGGCGTTTTCGACGGTTTCCGCGTTTGCGCCTGTATAGTTGGCGGATACACTCACGACCGGGGGGGTGATGTCGGGAAACTGCGCAACCGGCAGAACCATGTACCCGATGCCCCCCATGATCGTCAGCACCAGCGAAATGACAAGCGCCAGCTTGGGCCGGCTTATGAACAAGGCTGAGAACATCGCTTATTCCCCGCCCGACTCGGATGCCACCACGGCATCGACCGCAACGCCCGGGCGAACCCGCTGCAGGCCTTCGACAATCACGCTTTCGCCTTCGCGCAGGCCATCCAGAACGATGATCGCGCTGCCCACGGTGTCACCGGTGGTGATATAGCGCTGTTCGACCATCTGCTTGTCGTTGACCACCAGAACGAAATCGCCACGCTGGTCCCGTTGCAGGGCCGCCTGTGGAATGAGAGTGCGCAATGTAGGTTCCAGCGCCTGAATACGCACATTCAGGTAAGCGCCATCCACGATCAGGCGAGACGAATTTTCGAATTCCGCGCGAACCAGCACCGCGCCTGTCAGGGGATCGATCCTGTTGTCGATGAAAACGATCCGCCCGGTCTCATCCAGTTCGGACCCGTTTGGAAGATCGACATGGACTTCGGGGCTTTTGGGGTTTTCGCTCAACGTGCCACTGGATTCGTCGAACTTTTCAAGGACATCGACCAGTTGCTTTTCATTCAAAGAGAAGCTGACGTAAATCGGGGCTTCGCGGACCAAGGTGACCAATGGAGGGTTGTTTGGGCCCACGACATCACCCACGCTTGTTGTTACGCGGCCCAGTCGGCCGGGAAATGGGGCGCTGATCTTGGTATAACTCAGATCAAGTTCGGCTTGCTGGATCGCTGCCTTGGCCGCCTTGACGGCCGCCTCTGCGACCAGCTCGTTCGCTTTGGCGATGTCGACCTCGGATTCCGGAACAGCCTCGCGCTTCAACAACTCCGATTTCCGTGCCAGATCGACCCTTGCCAGTTCCAGATTGGCATCGGCCTTGTCCAGATCGGCCTTTCGCGACTGCAATGTCGCCTCGTAAAGATCCGGTTCGATTTCGAACAGCAACTCGCCTTTCTCGACCGCCGAACCGTCCTCCACCAACTGCTTTTGCAAAAAGCCGTTAACCCGGGCAACGATGTCGACCTTGTCGATGGCTTCGCCCCGGCCAATGAACTCCGCCTCATCGACGATCTCCTCGCTGTAAGCCGCCGCGATGGAAACTTTTGGTGCTTGTGCCTGTTCGTCCTGTTGCGACAGGGCCGACCCGGCTAGCGCACAAGTCATCAAGGCACCAATCCAAAGGCCTCGTGACGCAGGGCCGCCGTTGGTGAAAGAAAGTGGCGAAGCAAATGGCATTCCGGGGCCTCGTTGTCTGTTCGGTAAAAGTGATAGGATTGCCTGGCACGAGGCCAAGCCGAATAGAATCCATGTCAGGATGACGGCATTCTCGCGATTTCTCAAGTCAACCTTGCCCGACTGATCATTGAAACGTCAGGGAAAACCGGAATCTTGAGGTTAACGGCACAAAAAAAGGCCCCGGCACAACGCCGGGGCTCTTATCTCGTCCAGATATGTCGAATGAGACCTTCTGCTAGGCCCGTCAGTCGCGCTGGCCCGAAAAACGGGTCTGCCAATCTTCGCGTTGCTCGTCGGTGATCTTGGCGAACAGAACGTCAGGGACAGCGAACTCGTGGCCTGCAGGTAACGCGGTCAATGCCTGCGCCACGTCTTCGGGCCATGTGGTATCCAGCGTGTTCATGGCCGACAGCATCTTGGCGGCGCTGTGCGGAATGAACGGCGCGCTCAGAACCGCGTAGAGGCGGATCAGGTTCAGCCCCATACGCACCTGCGCGGCCGCCTGTTCTGGGTCCTCCTTGAAGGTCGACCAGGGGGCGGCGGCTTGCAGGTATTCGTTGCCTGCCACCCAGATTGCGCGCAATTCCTGCGCCGACTTGCGGACCTCCATCGCTTCCATATGGCCCTCATAGGCCCGCACGCGCGCGGTCAGGTCCGCAATCAACGCCTGTTCGCGCTCGCCATACGTGCCACCTGATGGTACCACTTCGCCAAATTTCGAGCGGCAGAACTTGGTGATGCGGCTGACGAAATTGCCCAGAACATCCGCCAGATCCTTGTTCACCGACGCCTGAAAGTTTTCCCAGGTGAACTCGCTGTCGCTGCTTTCGGGCGCGTGACTCAACAGCCACCAGCGCCAGTAGTCGGCCGGCAGGATCTCCAGCGCCTGATCCATGAATACACCGCGCCCCTGGCTGGTCGAGAACTGACCACCGTCATAGTTCAGATAGTTGAACGATTTCAGGTGATCGACCAGTTTCCACGGCTCGCCACTCCCGAGAATGGTTGCCGGAAAGCTGAGTGTGTGGAAGGGCACGTTGTCCTTGCCCATGAACTGAACATAGCGCACGTCGTCGGCGCCCTTGTCGGTGCGCCACCAGCGCTCCCAGTCGGCATCCGCCCTGCCATTGGCCTCGGCCCATTCACCCGCACAGGCGATATATTCGATGGGCGCGTCGAACCAGACGTAAAAGACCTTGCCCTCCATGCCCGGCCAGTCCGCATCGCCCTTCCTGACCGGAATACCCCAGTCCAGATCGCGGGTGATGCCGCGATCCTGCAGCCCGTCGCCATCATGCAGCCATTTCTTGGCGATCGAGGTGGTCAGCACCGGCCAGTCGGTTTTGCCGTCGATCCACGCGTCCAGCTGATCCTTCATCGCCGACTGGCGCAGATACAGGTGCTTGGTCTCCCGCACCTCCAGATCGGTCGAGCCGGAAATCGCACTGCGCGGTTCGATCAGATCGGTCGGGTCCAGCTGCTTGGTGCAGTTCTCGCACTGGTCGCCGCGTGCGCGCTCATATCCGCAATTGGGGCAGGTGCCCTCGATATAGCGATCAGGCAGGAACCGGCCATCGGCATTGGAATAGACCTGTTTTTCGGTCACCTCGCGGATCAGCCCCGCCTCCGCCAGCTTGCCGGCGAAATGCTGGGTCAGCTTGTGGTTCTGCGGGCTGGAAGAGCGGCCGAAATGATCAAAGCTCAGGCCAAAGCGCTGGGCGATGTCGGATTGAACACCATGCATCTCGGCGCAATACTCCGCAACCGGCTGTCCGGCCTTTGCAGCGGCAAGTTCGGCCGGGGTGCCGTGTTCATCCGTGGCGCACAGGAACATGACCTCATTGCCCCGGCCGCGCTGATAGCGCGCGTAAAGATCGGCAGGCAGTTGCGAGCCGATCAGATTGCCGAGGTGCTTGATCCCGTTGATGTAAGGGATCGCCGAGGTGATGAGAATCCGTGCCATAAGTCGTACCCGCGTATCTGTCTGCGCGACCGTCTAACCCATGTCGCCGCCCAGCAAAAGCCCGCATGGCGCAATGGGCGCGTTTCCTGCCCCCGCTACGGCAACCGGCCTGCGGTCATCCGTCTTCGCGTGACCGTTTCAGCAGGCGACCGACCGTAAACGACGTGCGCGGAGAATAGACATAGTGCGTGCGGTCCTCGGGTGTCGGGCGGGCCCGCATCCGGGTCAGGCCAAATGCAATCAGGAACGCATGACCCAGGGCGACAAATGCAAACAAGGCGCTGGGGCCATAGGCCTCGATCAATGACGACGCCACATAGGGTGCGGCGATTGCGCCCAGGGCATAAAAGAACATAAGCGCAGCCGACAACTCGACACGTTGCTCGGATGTCGCAAAGTCATTCGCGTGCGCGGCCGAAACGGAGAATATCGGAAACGTCGTAAAGCCAAACAGACCGGCGGCAAGCATGACACCCACGGTGCCTGTATCGCTGGCCGCCATCGTGATACCGCAACTGAAAACGGCGGCGACCGAAAGCCAGATCAGAACCCAACGGCGATCGTATTTGTCGGCAAGCCAGCCCATTGGGTATTGCGCCAGCGCTCCACCAAGGACGAACGAGGCCAGGAAAAAGGCGATCTGGTCGACAACCAGGCCAACGCCCTGACCGTAAACCGGGCCGACCATCCGGAACGAAGCCGAGCTCAGCGCCGCCACGATCACCCCTGCCACCGCCAATGGCGAACAGTGCCAGGCCAGCTTGGGCCGCAAACGCGGCGCGTCCGGCGTTTCGGGTTGGGTGGCCTTGGTCAATGTCAGTGGCAACAATGCCGCGCAGCACAGGATCGCCAACAGGTTGTACGAAACATAGGACGCCGGCGGCAACACCGCGATGATCAACTGGGCGCTGAGCGACGCGCTCATATCGACAATGCGATAGATGCCGGTCGCGCGTCCACGCGTTTCGTTGGTGACCTTTGCATTCAGCCAGGCCTCGATCACCGTATAGCTGCCTGCAACACACATGCCCGAGGCGATCCGGAGCATGGCCCAGACATTCGGGTTTTGCGTCAGGGTATGCCCCAGTAACCCCATTGCGCCCATTGCGGTAAAGGCAGCGAAGGCGCGGGAATGGCCGACGCTCCCCATCAGGCGCGGCGCCCACCAGCAGCCAATGAAGAACCCAAAGAAATGGGCCGAACCCAAGAGACCGATCTGCTCGGTCGTGAAGTCAAGCGTCAGCCCGGAAATCGCATCAAGCGGGCCGACACCTCCGGTAGAGAGCTGCAACAGGATGACGGACAGAAAAAGGGCGGCAAAAGAAATGATCGTACGCATGGCCCCCCCAACATGACCACTCGGTTTTGCATTGCACGAAGTTTCTCGACTTTATGGTGTCGGTTTTGAACGATGGGAAGACTAGTTCGCGCGCTTGATTGTCGCTTTTATGTCCAGACTCACAATATCCGTCACCAGTTCAGGAAATCCGTCCGCCCCGAATGCGCTGCGGCTGAGTTGCCCAAGCAACTGGATGCTCAATTCGTCCAGATCGTCGGGTGAACTTCCCGCCTGACGATAAAGGTTTGCCTGCAAGGTCACCGGGCGTGTGACGCCGCGCAGGGTCAGGTTGCCCGTGACCCGCGCCCCGTCCGACAGTCTGCCGCCTTTGCCCAGTTCGATCCTTGTCGAAACGAAACGAATGTCTGGATGTTCGGCCGCATTCAGAACCTGTGTGCTCAGCATGGCATTGCGGGCAAATCCGAACATCGTCTTTGCGCCGGTGACATCGACCGTCACGTCAACCTGGCTGCGTGCGAGATTCTGCAGGTCGATCCGGATGTCGGCGGACCGAACCGGCATGGTTCCGAACTGGTTGGTCCCGGCCATGGTGAAATAGAACCCGACCTCCGATTGGCTTGGTTCCAGATCGTATCGTGTCTGGGCTGCAAAGGCGGCGGTGGGTATCATCAGGGCAGATACTGTGAGCAGAAAACTGCGTCGCGAAAGACGCGGTTTCATGCCAGAACCTCTTGCCGCCGTGGGCGCGAGCGCATCAGCAGCATGATCATGATCACGATGTTCAGCCCGTTCCACGCGATTCCGTTGACAAAGGCCAACTGATAGCTGCCGGTCAGATCGTAGATCCAGCCGGACATCCAGCCGCCCAACGCCATGCCCAGGATCGTGACCATCATCACGAAACCCACGCGCGCGCCCGCTTCGCGCGGCGGCATGTATTCGCGCACGATGAGGGCGTAGCTGGGAACGATGCCGCCCTGCGACAGGCCGAACAACGCGCTGACCAGATAAAGCGAAACCAGCCCGTCGTAGGGCAGGAACAGGAACAGGGCGGTGCATTGCAGGACCGATCCAATCAATAACGTTCGGACGCCGCCCAGCTTGTCGGCGACAAGCCCCGAGATGACGCGGCTGACGACGCCGCCCAACAGCATCAGCGACAGCATCTCGGCACCCACGGCCGGGCCATAGCCCAGCCCGACGCAATAGGCGACGATGTGAACCTGCGGCATCGACATGGCAACGCAGCAGCCGATCCCGGCCAACCCCAGCACATATTGCAGCGCCCGTGGCGACAGCCCCGCGCTCTTGGCGTTGAGGCTTGCGGCACTGGCCGCCGTGTCATGGGCATCCAGCGGCAGCGGTTTGCGCAGCAAAAGCGACAGCGGGATCACCACCACCAACGTGATCCCCGCGAGGTTCAGATAAACCTGCTGCCAGCCGTGCTCGGCCAGGGTGCCGGCCAGCAGGGTGGGCCAGATTGCACCCGACAGATAGTTGCCGCTTGCCACCAGCGCCACCGCAATCCCGCGCCGCCGGATGAACCAGTGCGATATATCGGCGATCAGGGGGCCAAACCCGATGGCTGTGCCCAACCCCAACAGCACATGCACCAGGGCCAGAATCGTCATCGAAGACGCCAGGGTGGCCAGACCATAGCTGATCGCGCTGAGGATGGCGGCTCCGATCAACGCGCGGGTGACGCCCAGCCTGTCGACCAGTTGCCCCAGCCACATATTGCCCAGCGCAAATCCGATCATGGTCAGCGTGTAAGGCAGCGAGGCTTCGGCCCGCCCGGCGCCGAACTGCGCCTCGATATCCGGCATCACCACGATGACGGCCCACATGCCGACATTGGCCACCGTGGCGATGGCCAGCGTGATCAGCAGTCGGAGCCAGGAATACCGGCTGTCGTGGATCGGGTGTGTCATGCGCGCACGCTAAGGAGCACGTGATCGTTTGACCAGTCACAAGTTTTGTTACCGAACGCTCAGCCTGTCGGGGGCTCGGCTCCGATGCGCTCAAGCTTCAGCTCCGCACGCGGTCCGGTCTGCGTGGCCAGCCATGAGACCGGGGGCAGGGCGCGGGCGCGGCGGCGGGTCAGGGTCCAGCGCCGGGTTGTGCCCTGATGTGCGGGGGCCATGTGCCAGCGCGTCTCGATCCCCTGCGCACCGCCCTCGCCGGGGGTCAGCAACAGCCCCAAAGGCGCCCGCCCCATGGCGCCGCCCTGTTCGGCGGCCAGATGCATCCGCCGCACCGGCGTCAGCCCCGGCGCTTCAGGCAGATCGCCGATGACCAGCGGCACCGCGCCACTGCGCAGCGCCTCTTCCATGCACCATAGCAGGTCATCGGCGCGCCCGGGCCGCACGAACAGGAACCGTGCCGGATCGGCGAAGGGCATCATCCCGTCGGGGTTCAGCTGATCGCTCTCCCACGCGGGCGAGATCCATAAAACCGGCCCCTGCATCCGCCCCGCCAGCCACAGGGCAAAGCTGCGCCGGGCCGGGCCGCAGGCCTCGTGCACGCGCGCCAGCGGCAGGGTGATCTGGGGATGCAGGCAAAGCCCCGGCACATCGCGCGCAGGCCTGCGGCTGAGAAGGTGAGTCGGCATGGGAACAGTTTACAGTGTTCCTTGTTTGTTCTCAATCGGGATGATCGTCCCAAAGCGACCTTTTGTTTGCCGGGCAGCCAAGCGCATGTAATCTGGCCCTGTTCCCGGCCGGATTTTCGCATCCCAAAGCGTCAGGAGCGGCAAGATGATGCCAGCACAATCGGATGGCCCGCCGACAGAGAGGTCAAAGAATGAATGATCCCAGCGACAATGCCACCTCCCCGCGCGGAAACCCGTGGATAGACCGTGAAATCCAGAAAAGGATCGGCTGGCGCGACGGGGACGTCGTGATTTCGGTGCCGCCGAAAAGCGGAACCACCTGGACAATGAACATTGTCTATCAGCTGTTCACCGGAGGCACGGCGGAGTTCCGGGACATCTACGAAGAAGTTCCGTGGATCGAACTGCTGGGATATCCCGGCCAGCCACATCAGGAGGTTCTGGAGCGTATCGACGCAATGCCAACCACGCGCCGCCGTGCATTCAAAACGCATTCCGCGCCGCCCAATATCCCCTTCATCGCTCAGGCGGCGGGACGCGACGTGAAATACATCGTGGTCTTTCGCAACCCTGAAGAGGCGCTGGTATCCTTCCGACCGTTCCTCGAAAAATTCTCGGACGACTGGCTCGACCTCTGGCAGCACCCAAGGGGCGCGGTATCCCGCCCGGACTTTCCGTCATTCTATTCCCAGATCATCGACCCGCGCGGAACACAAGGGGCCTTCTTTGGAACACTCGCAGCCTGGTGGCCACTCAGAAACGAGCGCAATGTCCTGCTCATCCACTTTTCCGACATGAAACGGGATCACGAAGGCTCGATCCGAAAAATTTCGGACTTTCTGGGCATCCATCCGAACGAAGATCAATGGTCAGGCATCATGGAATACACATCCTTCGCCTGGATGAAAAAGCACGAAGACAAGTTCGAGGCGCACACCGCCGGCAGGATTCCCATTCTCAAATCAGGTGCCATGATGCGAAAGGGCGAGGTGGGCAAAGCCCGGTCCGATGGCATGACCGATGAAATTTCCGCCCACCTGCGCGCCGTGGGAAACCGCATCTGCCCCGACGTCGCCGCCGTCAACTGGCTTTACAAAGGCGGCGGCATTCCCTGACCGGCAACCTTGGCAGCAGAACCCCGGATCTCGCCCGCAGGCCAAGCCGTTGCCCGCAGGCTCAGGCCGAATTCTACTCTGAACCCGTTACTGCCTTTTGGGGTGATGCTGGTTTTCCCTTGCGCAACATCGCGGCGTATCCAGTCACGCGCGATGAAACTCCGCATGAGTTCAGCACCAAGTGCGCCGCCGAGATGAGGTAGGTTTTCAACCCAATCGGGGCAAAAACTGACACTTCTGCGTGGCCCCCCAAGTACGGCTTGTGCATTCAGCCCAAATTCCACCATCCATTTGATCCCGGCGTCTTCCACCACAGGGCCCGACCCGGACAGCGCCACAAAACCACGCTGCATCAGATTTGCCGCGATGCCACATCCCAAACGCCCCGCTATGTGATCCATGCAAGGCCGGGCATGGACATGAACTTCACGCCAGTCGGGCACGCTCGGTCGGTTTGTCTCGGCGGCACGAACCAGCCCTTCGACGCTCTCCAGCATTTCGGCAACGGTTTCGCTGGCCAACCGAAAAAGGCGGGTTCTGCCTTTCTTGGTGACAGTGACAAGACCCGCCTCCACCAGTTTGGAAAGATGCTCACTGGCCGTGCTGTTCGCGACGCCGGCGATCAAGGCCAATTCTCCGGCGGAAATCGCTTCGTCCGCCTTCAGGGCATACATAAAATTCGCGCGGGCAGGTTCACCCAACAGCGAGCAGATTTCGGCAATCCGGTTAACACCATTCATATTTCGGTCATAACCGAAATATCGTGCCGCAACAAGCTGTATGAATTGGGTGGAACTGAAAGGACCGGACAATGCATTTTGACGATATGGACCTTAAATCGACCTATGGAATGAGCCTTCGACCTCGCGGCCACACGCAAAACCTCAGGCATTCAATTGCTCTGCAGACATATATTCGAAAGCGCCGCGTTCTTGCTGGCTCAGTGCAAACCGACAGGGCAGATGCCGAAATTCGCCACACAACGAGACTTCAGAAACACCTTGGGCAAGCGGTTCAGCCGCTTTCGAAAATCTTCGGCTTTCGCGCCCTTGGATATCAAAATCCGCACGTCGAAAAGCCATGACTCAGCCTTTCCCGAATTCGCCTCCTTCTCTTGCGGATAGTCGGCCCAGTACCAATAATTGGCGTTGGGAGTGAGAACCCTGCAATCATTTCCCGTGAGGCCTCACTCTCTGTTTTCGATTGCGCCGCCCTGTTTCACCCATTCGCTGAATCCGCCTTCCAGATGCATCACGGGGTTCAGCCCCATTTCCTGTGCAACCTTGGCGCTGAGCGCAGATCGCCACGCGCTGGCGCAATAAAAGACATAGGTCTTGTCCTGATTGAAAACCTCCTTGTGATAGGGGCTTTCCGGGTCGATCCAGAATTCCAGCATCCCGCGCGGGCATGAAAACGCGCCGGGGATCTGACCCAGCCGCTGCAACTCGCGGATATCGCGCAGATCGACAAAGACATAGGCCGGATCGTCGTACAGCTCCTTGGCTTGCGCCACCGGCATCGTTTCCACGACCGCATTGGCTTCGGCCAGCAGGGTCTTGATCCCCTTGGTGATATTCTGCGTCATCTCATCCTCCTGCACACCGGCAAAAGCTGGCGGAAATCCGGATCAACCTCAAGGGGCTTGCCCCTCGTGATCGGTCGGTTAGGTTTGCCCGGTGCGAGCAGAGAGGTATCCGGATGAAAATGAACCCGTTGGGCCGTTCTGGGATAAAGGTCAGCGACCTGTGCCTCGGCACCATGACCTTTGGAACCCAGACCCCCGAGGCCGAAGCACATGCGCAAATCGACATGGCCCTGGCCGCAGGTGTGAATTTCATGGACACCGCCGAGATGTATCCAGTCAATCCTGTCACCAAGGAAACCGTTGGCGGCAGCGAGGCGATCATCGGAAACTGGAATGCCGCAAACCCCGGACGCCGAGGAGACTATATCCTGGCCACCAAGCATTCGGGGGCCGGTTTCATGCATGCGCGCGGCGGCGCACCGATCTCGGGACAGACCATTCCCGAGGCGGTCGAAGGCTCGTTGCGACGGCTCAGAACCGACTATATCGACCTCTATCAGTTTCACTGGCCGAACCGGGGCAGCTACATGTTCCGGCAGAACTGGAACTACGACCCCTCGCAACAGGATCGCGCATCCACGGTCGCCAACATGGAGGATTGCCTGGAGGCGCTGCAGCGGCAGGTGGACAAGGGCAACATCCGCGCCTTTGGCCTGTCGAACGAAAGCGCGTGGGGCACCGCGCAGTGGCTCAGGATCGCTGCAGAGCGCGGATTGCCCCGCGTCGCATCTGTACAAAATGAATACTCACTGCTCTGCAGGTTGTACGATACGGACATGTCGGAGCTGAGCGTGAACGAAGACGTGGGCCTGATGGCGTTCTCTCCGCTCGGCGCCGGCTTCCTGACCGGCAAGTACCAGGACGGAGTTGTACCATCCGGATCGCGCATGTCGCTCGTTCCTGAGATGGGCGGCAGAAAATCTCCACGCGTACTCGAAGCCGTGGCGGCCTATCTGAACATCGCGAACCGGCACGGCCTCGATCCGGTTCACATGGCGTTGGCGTGGTGCCGGACAAGGCCTTTCATGATGTCGGCGATTTTCGGCGCCACGACGCTGGTGCAACTCGAACACATTCTGAGCGGCGCTGATCTGATATTGCCTGACGACATTTTGGCCGAGATTTCAAGGGCTCACCGGGCGAATCCGATGCCTTATTAGCCTCGGCCAACCTGCATTCAGTGATGTGTCGGCTGCGCGCGTTCCTGCCGAAGGTCCCGCGCCGACAGCCCGTGCGCAGTGCGAAAGGCGCGGGCAAAGCTGGATTGCGAAGTGAACCCGGTCGCCAGGGCCACGTCCAGCAGAGACATATCGGTATCCGTTACAAGGCGGCGCGCCTCGGCCAGCCGCAAATGCAGATAGTGATCCTGCGGCGTGGTGTCGAGACGCAGGCGGAACTGCTGTTGCAACGTGCGCGGACTTGTACCAAGCGTCGTGGCAATCTCGGCCAGCGCCATAGGTTCGTCCAACGCCGCCTCCATCAACGCATTAGCCTTGGCCGTCAGTGCGTTGTGACGGTGCGGTGTTCCGATTCGACTTTGCGGGCGCGAGGGGCCCGAGGTGCCGTCATAAAGGAACAGGCCAGCGACGCGGGAGGCAAATCGCGCGCCATGGCGTGCGGCAATGATGTGCAGCATCATCTCGATCGCCGGAATGGCCCCGCCCGAGGTCATCCGGTTGCCGGAAATCGCAAAACGATCCGGCAGGACATCGATTTCGGGAAACCGCGATGCGAAGTTCTCGAGGTCTTCCCAGTGGGTCGTAGCGGTGTGGCCGTTCAGCAGGCCGGCCTCGGCCAACAGCCACGGCCCGCCATCGATCCCTGCCATCGCCGCACCGGTCGAGGCGATCCTGCGTAGACCCGCCAAAAGGCTGGGCGTGGCGTGGCGGGCAAGCTGGAACCCGGCCACGACGACCAACAGGTCACACCCCTCAAGGCGCGCCAATGGAATGCCAGGCACCGATAGCGCGCTGGTCAATTGTGCGGGGGCTGGTGTGGCGGTGACATAGTCCCAGTCAAACGCTGGGCGGTCGGCAAGGCGATTGGCCGCCCGCATCGGATCGACGGCGGCGGCAAAGCTGAGCGTGTTGCAGTCATCCAGGACAAGCACCGCCGTCTTCAAAGCGCGATGTTCGGGCTGCAGTATGTTTTTTGCGGATTTCATCAAGTTCGATTCGCATCTTGGCAAGTTGTTTGCACAAGGCTGCGCCAGAGTCGCCTTCGAAAGCAAATCGGAATCCGGGGACAAGCCTGGGGACAACCCGTGGCACAAGCCGGTAAAACTTGGGGAAAACGCAATGCCGCTGGAAATGAACCGCGAAGTCTTCATCACGTGTGCCATCACGGGCTCGGGCGGAACACAGGATCGCAGCCCGCATGTGCCACGTTCACCCAAGCAGATTGCCGACAGCGCGATTGCCGCTGCCAAGGCCGGGGCGGCAGTGGTTCATTGCCACGTGCGCGACCCGGAAACCGGCGCGCCGAGCCGCAAGCTTGAGTTTTACCGCGAGGTCACCGACCGCGTCCGCGACGCCGAGGTTGATGTGGTGCTGAACCTGACCGCCGGCATGGGGGGCGATATCGTCTTTGGCGATGTCGAAAACCCGTTTCCCGTGAACGATTCCGGAACCGATCTGATCGGTGCCAGCGCCCGCGTCGCCCATGTTGCCGAATGCCTGCCCGAGATTTGTACGCTGGATTGCGGTACCATGAACTTTGCCGAGGCAGATTATGTCATGACCAACACGCCCGGCGCGCTGCGTGCCATGGGCAAGATGATGACCGACCTGGGCGTGAAGCCCGAGATCGAGGCTTTTGACACCGGCCATCTTTGGTTTGCCAAGCAACTGGTCAAAGAGGGGGTTCTGGAACCCAACGCTCTGGTCCAACTATGCATGGGCGTACCGTGGGGGGCGCCGGATGATCTGAACACGTTCATGGCGATGGTCAACAATGTGCCGGATGACTGGACATTCTCGGCATTCTCGCTGGGGCGCAACGAGATGGCATATGTTGCAGCAGCCGTTCTGGCAGGCGGCAATGTGCGGGTGGGGCTTGAGGACAACCTGTGGCTGGATAAGGGCGTATTGGCCGAGAACTGGCAGTTGGTCGAGCGCGCTGGCTCGATCATCGAAAATATGGGCGCGCGGGTGATCGGGCCGCAGGAAGTGCGCGAGAAACTGGGGCTGACCAAGCGGGCACCGGTGGCGAAGTAAAGTGTTTGGGCTTCTATTGACGCTGGTATCTCTGGTTTCTTCTGCAATCTGGCTTGTTATGTTTTTGTCCGGACGCCGTAACGAAAAGGTGTTCGGGCTGATTTTCGAAACATGGATGTTCGGTAGTGTCGGGTCTGCGGTGCTAGCCGCTCTCTTTCTGCGAATTGGGGTTTAAAGTGAAAACAGCAGCAATCATCGGTGGCGGTGTAATTGGCGGCGGATGGGCCGCGCGGTTTCTGCTCAATGGCTGGAATGTGCGGGTGTTCGATCCGGATCCCGAGGCGGAACGCAAGATTGGTGAGGTCCTGGATAATGCCCGCCGCTCGCTGCCGGGGCTGAGTGATGTACCGCTTCCGCCTGAGGGCAAGCTGAGCTTCCACTCGGACATGGTCGAGGCCGTGCAGGGAGCCAGCTGGATTCAGGAAAGCGTGCCGGAGCGATTGGATCTGAAGCTGAAGGTTTACAAGGGCTTGCAGGAATCCTGCGACCCGGATGCGATCATCGGGTCCTCGACCAGCGGGTTCAAGCCTTCGGAGTTGCAGGAAGATGCAATGCGCCCCGAGCAGATCGTGGTGACGCATCCGTTCAACCCGGTCTACCTGCTGCCACTGATCGAGTTGGTTCCCAGTCCGAAAAACGCACCGGGGCTGATTGCGAAGGCGCAGGACACTTTGCGTTCCGTCGGGTTCTTTCCGCTTCATGTCAAAAAGGAAATAGACGCGCATATCGCTGACCGTTTCCTTGAAGCTGTCTGGCGCGAGGCGTTGTGGCTGGTCAAGGATGGCATCGCCACCACCGAGGAGATCGACGAGGCGATCCGCATGGGGTTCGGTATCCGCTGGGCGCAGATGGGGCTGTTCGAGACCTATCGTGTGGCGGGCGGCGAGGCGGGGATGAAGCATTTCATGGCCCAGTTCGGCCCTTGCCTCAGCTGGCCTTGGACCAAGCTGATGGATGTACCCGAATTCACCGACGAACTGGTCGATCTAATCGCGGGTCAATCCGACGCACAATCGGGCATGCACTCCATTCGCGAACTTGAGCGTATCCGCGACAACAACCTTGTCGGCATGATGCGTGCGCTCAAGGCGCAGAACTGGGGCGCGGGCGCGGTGCTGAACCAACATGACGCGGCACTAAAGCCGGGCGCATTGCCGACACTGGATCAGGCAGATATCAGCCAGCCGATCCTGACATTGGCGCGCGCGGTGCCGCTGGACTGGACCGACTACAACGGGCACATGAACGAAGCACGATACCTGGATGCGTTCAGCGCGGCCTCGGACCGGTTCATGGAGATCATCGGGTGCGATGCCGACTACATCTCTTCAGGTGGTAGCTATTTCACAGCTGAGAGCCACGTCCGTTATCTGGGCGAGGCCCATGCCGGTTCAAAAATCAAGGTGCGCACGCAAATGCTGCTGGGAGCGGGCAAGAAGCTGCACCTGTTCCACAGCATGTATGAGGGCGACATGTTGCTGGCCACGGGTGAAACCTTCCTGCTGCATGTTAGTCTCGAAACCCGGAGGCCCTGTGCGCCTTCGACCGAGATCGAGGCGGCAATGGCGCGCATCGCGCAGGCGCAAGCCGGGCTGCCCTTTCCGGAAGGGGCGGGGGCCGCAATCCGAAAACCTGTATGAACCAACGTGTCCTGATCACTGCCGGCGCATCGGGAGTTGGGCGCGCGATGGCGGACGCCTTTGCTGGCTCGGGCGCAGAAGTTTGGGTGGCGGACGTGGATGAATCGGCGCTTGCGAAATGTCCCGAAACCTGGCGGCGTACACGGGTCGATGTTTCGGACGAGGCGGAAGTAGCCGCCTTGTTTCGAGCAATCGACACAAAATGGGGTGGGCTGGACGTGCTCTGCGCCAATGCGGGCATCGCCGGACCAACGGCCTTGATTGAAGATGTGCGGCTGGAGGAGTGGCGGGACTGCATGGCCGTCAATCTAGAGGGCGCGTTCCTTTGCGCCAAATATGCGGCTCCCATCCTGAAGCGGCAAGGCAACGGTGTCATTCTGATCACCTCTTCGACAGCCGGACAATACGGTTACCCCAATCGCGCGCCGTATGCGGCGGCAAAATGGGGCGTCATAGGGCTTGGCAAGACACTTGCAATGGAACTGGGGCCATATGGGGCAAGATGTAACGTGATCTGCCCGGGCGCTGTTGAGGGGCCGCGCATGGAAAGCGTTCTGGAGCGCGAGGCGATGGCCAAGGGAATGACACGTGATCAGGTTTATCGTGGCTACGCCTCGGGTACCTCAATGGGCCGTTTCGTCGAAGGGCTTGATGTCGCCAATATGGCTGTATTCCTGGCTTCGGACGCGGCTCGTCTGGTGTCTGGGCAGGTGATCGCGGTTGACGGGCACACCGTTAACCCCGATCCCAAATTGTAGGGCGACATGCTCGACCGGCCCGCGGAGCGGGACGGTCCTTGCTTGACAACTTGGGTGGTCAGCTCTGATTTGGTCCCCGGATCTGCCGGATGGCCTGTCGGACGGCCTCCCAATCCTTGGCCTCGCCCGTTTTTCCTGCTTGCTCACAGGCGCGCATCTTTTGTGCCGCTTCGGCTTCGGCCTTGTCGCCATGCGCCGCGTACAGCGCCCGTGCGTATTCGGCAGTTTGTATTGCGTCCATTCGTCGAATCCTCCGCTTTTTTATCGACCGGTGGGATTTCCATCAGGTTCGCGCCAAGCAAGTATAAGCGAGACCAGAGCATTTTGCACCCAGCAGGAGATCTGAGGCGTTATTGGGAGGCCGAGGCGGCCTGTCGCAACCGCAGTAAATGTGCCGGAAGGTCACGGGCGGTGAGATCTGCCTCACGCACTAATGTGTCGAAATGCCGGGTAAAAAGCTCGATCCGATCTCGGTCACGAAACGCCATATAGTGACTTCCTGCATAAAAAACGCATAATAACGGCCCGAAAATCGTGACTGGTGCCGAATATAGGCGTTTGGCGTCAAAGAGATAGATGCGCAGTCGCGGGTAAAGCTGCTCGCACAAATCCAAAAGGTGGTCAATCTGTTCCAGTCTGACATCCGCCGGCAATCCGCGATAGTACCCGGTGGCCCGGGCAAAACTGTCAATTTCAAACAGCGGCATCGCGATTTCATAGTCCGACTGCGCGCTGCGCATCCAGGTAAGACGGTCAGCAGAAGCTCCGATCGCCTGATCGGCCGTTCGCCCCAAATGCGGGGCATATTCCCATTCCAGCACGGCACGCGTTTTCAGCATGTCGGGCAATGTGGCGGGGACATACCGAATTTTGTAACCCGCCGCCTGTTGATGCCATTCGAATATCCGTTCGTCGACCAGCGCGCGTGGCGCTTCGGTCATTGATAGTGAGCTAGCCAGCAACTCGGCAGCGCTTTCAGGACGGTCCGACAAGCTGAGCAGCCAGTCTGCTGAAACGCCCAGTGTTTCTGCGCAACTGCCGATGACATGCGCATTCGGCAGGCGTGCGCCGTCATCCGTCAAAAGCTGAGAGACTGTTGATCGATCTACGCCGATGCGTCGGGCCAATCCGCTTTGCGTGACCTGTCTTTCTTCCATGGCCTTGGCCAGCCTCACCCGAAATTGCGAGGCGCGGTCCCGTTTGTCCATTTTGTCATACATGTGTTGAGAAATATCATAGTTGCTGAATTTTGTTAATCATATTCCGAATTCTCATCATGCCCATCTGTAAGTAACAATTCTGTGAAGAAAAAATTGGGGTATGAAATGGAGACGCGAAAGAGATCGGTCGTAAAGGCCGTGATCTGGAATGTGATGGGCTTGGCGACCATGACATTGGTCGGATTGGCCGCAACGGGTTCGGCAGCGGTCGGCGGCACTTTGGCAGTGGTGAATACCGCAATCGGCCTGACTATGTATATCCTGTACGAGCGTGTCTGGGCAGGCATCGGGTGGGGGCGCAATGTCTGATTTGCGATCCTCGAACGACGCACCAGAATGGGGAACGTTCTTGTTGATCGTTGCCTGCTATGCGGCATGGTTGGCTGCAGTCTTTTGGCTGGCGAATATCAGTCTTGGGATTGCGATTCCGGTTATGGGGTTGGTCGCGGCGCTGCATTCGTCGCTGACCCATGAAGTCCTTCACGGACATCCTTTCCGTTCTAAGTGGTTGAACGAGGCATTGATGGCTTTGCCACTGACGCTTTGTATTCCCTACAACCGGTTTCGTGACTTGCACTTGGCGCATCACCGTGATTCAAACCTGACCGATCCCTACGACGATCCGGAATCCAACTATCTTGACCCAAAAGTCTGGAACACGCTGCCGACTTGGAAGCGGACTCTTTATTCGGCAAACAACACTCTTTTGGGCAGAATGGTTCTGGGGCCGGCCATCGGCCAGGCCGCGTTTTTTGCGGAGGAATGGCGTGGGGCCATAGGAGGCAACCGGGCGATCTGGATTGCCTGGGGGCTACATCTTCCCGGAGCCGTTGCAGTGCTTTGGATCGCGCTCCTGTCGCCCATGCCGGTGTGGGCCTATCTGATATCGGCCTATATCGGGCTTGGCTTGCTGAAGATACGGACATTTCTGGAACACAGGGCCTATGAAAAGGTTCGTGGCCGTACAGTCGTCATCGAAGATCGTGGGCCGCTGTCATTTCTGTTCCTGAACAACAACCTGCACGTCGTACATCACATGAACCCGAACGCGGCCTGGTATCGGTTACCTGCCCTGTATCACGAGGGAAAAGAACGTTATCTCGCGTGCAACGACAGCTATGTCTATCGGTCGTACGGCGAGGTATTTCGGCGTTATTTCTGGCACGCAAAAGACCCGGTGCCACATCCTCTCTGGCCAAAGCACTGATTTCGTTCCACAAGGGAAGCCATGAGTTTGTGGGTTCCCGTCACGATCGCAGCCGCGCTGTTCCAAACAGTGCGGTTCATGCTGCAAAAATCGTTAAGTACAGTCCGGCTCTCGGTGGCAGGCGCAACCTTTGCCCGGTTCGCCTATTCGGCGCCTTTGGCGGTGCTGGCTTTGATATTGGTTCTTCTCAACACTCCGGCGGAACTGCCACCCCTCGCGGTGCGGTTCTGGATGTTCGTTGCGATTGGAGGGACGGCGCAAATTCTGGCTACGATCTGTGTCGTGGCCCTGTTCAAGCAGCGCAATTTCGCGGTCGGAATCACCTTCAAAAAGACCGAGGTGATCCAGACGGCAATTGTCGGCTTCATCATTCTAGGAGAAGGTGTCTCGGTCGGTGCGCTTGGTGCGATTGCGCTTGGATTGGCAGCTGTTCTGCTGCTGTCCAAGACGCCTGGCGGCGATGGTGCGTGGTGGCGTCATCTGACCAATCGGGCCTCGCAACTTGGGCTAGGCTCCGGGGTGCTGTTTGCCTTCTCCGCAGTCAGCTATCGTGGGGCTTCTTTGCAGTTGGGCGATATTGATCCGTGGTTTCGCGCACTGGTGACCTTGGCAGCCGTGACGTCGTTTCAGATGGTGTCGATGGGGGCTTGGTTGTTTTGGCGCAATCGGGGGGACTTGTTGGCCGTCTGGCAAACCCGCCGGACCGCGGTTTTTGTAGGCTTGACGAGTCTGGGCGGGTCGTTTTGCTGGTTTCTGGCCTTCACCTTGCAGAATGCCGCCTATGTTAAGGCGCTGGGGCAGGTGGAGTTGATATTCAGCCTCTTGGCCTCAAGTCTTTTCTTTCGGGAATCAATCACGTTCAGAGAGATCGCAGGCATCGTATTGCTTTGCCTGTCGATCCTGGTGCTTGTGCTGGTTATCTGATTGCCAGGGAAAAGCAGCTTGCAAGCGGTTCAATCAATTGCAAGGCGTTCACAAAACGCCTTGTTACAAATGATCTCACCCTGCGCGGCGTTCCTCAAAGCTCAGTGCGATAAAGCTGGGCAGGTGATCGCCCATCCCGACGACCGCCCGATCGCCGCCTTCGCCGCGATCCCGGCCACGTCCCTTGGGTTCTTTTCCCTTCTTGGGCTCGGTGGGTTTGTCAGCTTTCGCCTTTTTCGGTTCGGATTTGGCGGGTTCCGGCTTGGGTTCGTCCTTCAGCGGGTTCTCCAGGCGCGGAATTTCCTTCTGGATTAACCTTTCGACCGCATCCAAAGCTTTCGCGTCCCGTGGCCCACAAATCGTTACCGCCTTGCCCGCGCGGCCCGCGCGGCCGGTGCGGCCGATACGATGGACGTAATCTTCGGCATGTCCCGGCACGTCGAAATTGAACACATGACTGACAGACGGAATATCAAGCCCGCGTGCTGCCACATCCGATGCGACGAGCAATCGTAGCGAACCATCCCTGAACCCATCCAGTGTTTTGGTACGCTGGGATTGATCCAGGTCGCCGTGGATTGCAGCGGCGTCATAACCGTATTTCTTGAGCGATTTCGCGCAGATGTCGACATCAGTCTTGCGGTTGCAGAAGATGATGGCGTTGGTGCACTTGTCGCCCTCGGCATCGATCAATTTGCGCAGAACCTTGCGTTTTTCACTTGCTTCGCGGTCACGGCGACTGCCTTTGAACATCACCACGCTCTGTTCGATAGTCTCCGACGCCGTAGCCTGCCGGGCAACCTCAACTCGGGTCGGGGCCGACAGGAAGGTATCGGTGATCCGCTCAATCTCGGGCGCCATGGTGGCAGAGAAGAACAATGTCTGGCGGGTAAAAGGGGTTAGCGAAAAGATACGCTCGATGTCCGGGATGAAGCCCATGTCGAGCATCCGGTCGGCCTCGTCCACCACCATGATCTGGACGCCGGTCAAAAGCAGTTTGCCGCGCTCGAAATGATCGAGCAGTCGGCCTGGCGTGGCGATCAGCACATCGACACCACGGTCGATGAGCGCATCCTGTTCCTTGAAGCTGACGCCGCCGATCAGCAGCGCCTTGGTCAACTTCAGGTGCTTGGCGTAGGTGTCGAAGTTTTCGGCCACCTGTGCCGCCAATTCACGCGTCGGGCAAAGTACCAGCGAGCGCGGCATTCGCGCCCGTGCGCGCCCCCGCGCCAAAAGCGTTATCATTGGCAACACGAACCCGGCGGTCTTGCCGGTTCCCGTCTGCGCAATCCCCAACACGTCGCGCCCTTCGAGGGCCGCCGGAATTGCACCGGCTTGAATCGGGGTGGGAGTTTCGTATCCGGCTTCCTCAACAGCTTTGAGGACCTTCGGGTTCAGGTTTAGTTCGTTGAATTTTGTCATATATGTCCGGTTCATGCGGACACTGACCTGGCCCGCGCGTCTGAATACAGCCGGGCCCGGATGGCCATGCGCCCCATGCGCGTTTCGGCATGCGCGGGGACATAACAAAAACGTGGGGCAGGGTCAAATGAAGACGAAGTTAATTGGGTTTTGTCGTATGGAACGCGTTTTTCATTCAACAATTTAGCAGTTGGAAGAAAAGTGTTTCGTGACCTTTTTTTCCAAATCCAATGGGCGGTACTTCAAAAGTCCGCGGGCTTTCAGCCGCTCACGGACGGTTGGATCAGCACCGCTCAATTCATCGAAAAACGCGCGCAAGCCTGGCTCTCCACTTGTGTTTTCGACGGAAGACAGAAGATCATGCATGCTCATACCACCTTGTGATCTGGGAACATTTGGGGACAGTTCCGGCCTGTAAGCACCGCTAGCGAGCCGGTACGGATACCGAGCAATCCATTTTTCCCAAGACCAGGCGTGTTGGTGGCAGAGGTCTATACCGCCCAGTTCTGCCGGGCATACCACACGCTCGCCGTTTTGCAGAAGGTTGTGAATTCTGAATTCGATGTCCTCCAGACCGGTGCGGGCAAAAATCTTTCCTGCAACATGGCTCATGAACCCGCCTTTCACAAAGGCACCGAATTCGGGATAGATCTCGTCGACGAGCCTCTCACGATCCGGTCCCGGCGGAATGAAGGCCTTGTACAAATCTCCGCCACCTGCCAGTGCCTCAACCGGACGCACGCGCGCGCATTGTGTTCCCGAAGGCAGCGCGTCCAACAGATCGTTGATCCTGTTTTCGGCCCAAAGAAACTCATCCACGTCGATATGTGCCAGCCAATCCACATCAGCGCGACGATAAGCGTGAGTAGCGTTCACCGTCTGGCGCACCTGATGCTTCTTCGGTCGGCGGTGTTTGAACTTGGACCAGTGCTTGTCGCCGCAAGAGGTAACGCGCACCTTTGGATGTGCTTTGAGGCGAGAAAAGACTGCGGATTCGGGTGAATCCAGATAGATGAACAGCCGATGAGCGCCCAACTCCAGATGGTGCGCAGCAAAGCGCAGGATGTCTTCCTCATCGGCTTTGATCGTGGAAACAATGCCCCAAGTGATTTCATCCCGAGGCATACCGGCTCCTAAAGAATCTGATGATGCTGCTCATCAATGGCAGGTTAGGACAGGGGCGGACTCAGGTCATCATTTCTTTGGTGGCCGTCAGTTTGACCCCTGGATAGTCGCGCACAACCCGGTCGATGTCCCATTGCAGACGCGTAAGATAAACAATGTCGCCGTCATGGTCATGCGCGATGTGCTGCTTGTTCGCGGCGACCAGCTTTTCGACGGCAGCCTTTTCACCCGACACCCAGCGCGCCGAGGTGAACTGCGATACTTCGAAACGGACCGGCAGGCCGTATTCCAACTCAATCCGGCTGGCCAGGACCTCGAACTGCAGCGCACCGACGACGCCAACGATGAACCCGGACCCGATGGAGGGCTTGAACACCTTGGCGGCACCTTCTTCGGCAAATTGCATCAGCGCCTTTTCCAAATGCTTGGCCTTCATAGGGTCACCCGCCCGCACGCCTTGCAGCAGTTCCGGCGCGAAAGAGGGGATGCCTGTCACCCGGATCGCCTCGCCCTCGGTCAGCGTGTCTCCAATACGCAGCTGGCCGTGGTTCGGGATTCCGATGATGTCGCCTGCCCAGGCCTCCTCGGCGAGCTCCCGGTCTGAGGCCAGGAACAGAACGGGATTTGACACCGCCATCGGCTTCTTTGTGCGCACATGGGTCAGCTTCATGCCGCGCTTGAAATGGCCCGAAGCCATGCGCACAAATGCGACCCGGTCGCGGTGCTTGGGGTCCATATTCGCCTGCACCTTGAAAACAAAGCCCGCGACCTTCTTTTCATCCGGCGAAATCTGGCGGGGTTCGGCAGACTGAACCTGCGGCTGTGGGCCATAAGCGCCGATGCCTTCCATCAGTTCCTTGACGCCGAAAGAATTGATGGCCGAGCCGAACCAAATCGGGGTCATATGCCCTTCAAGCACCGCCTGCGGGTTCAGCGCGGGCAGCAACTCGCGCGCCATCTCAACCTCTTCCAGCAGCTTTTCCAGCAGATGTGCAGGAACATGTTCCGACAGTTTCGGGTCATCAAGCCCGTTAATTTCAATGCTCTCGGCCACCTTGTTGCGGTCGGCGCGGTCCATCAACTCCAGCCGGTCACGCAGCATGTCGTAACAGCCGATGAAATCACGACCCACGCCAATCGGCCACGCGGCGGGGGTGACGTCGATGGCCAGCATCTCTTGAATTTCGTCGATGATCTCGAACGTATCGCGGCTTTCGCGGTCCATCTTGTTACAGAAGGTCAGAATCGGCAGATCGCGCAGGCGGCAGACCTCGAACAGCTTTTGCGTCTGGCTTTCGACCCCCTTCGCGCCGTCGATCACCATCACGGCCGCGTCCACAGCCGTCAGCGTGCGGTAGGTATCTTCCGAAAAATCGCTGTGGCCGGGCGTGTCAACAAGATTGAACCGGAAATTGCCATAGTCGAACGACATTGCAGACGCGGAAACCGAGATTCCGCGATCCTTCTCCATCTGCATGAAGTCCGAGCGTGTCCGCCGTGCCTCGCCCTTGGCGCGCACCTGACCGGCCATCTGAATGGCACCCCCGTAAAGCAGGAACTTTTCAGTCAGCGTCGTCTTGCCCGCATCCGGGTGCGAGATGATGGCGAATGTCCGGCGACGGGCAATCTCGGGCGGCAGGGCAGGTTGGTTCGAGGTATCAAGCATGACCGCGCGTATAGGCGGGGAATCCTGCCGAAGCAAGACAAAGGGGCTGGTTCGAATCACTGGCTTGTGGCTATAAGAACATATAGTGAACAAATGACGGAGTATTTCGATGGATTTGAAAGAGATTGCCAATGAATTGGTGGCCGGCTGCCGTGAGAACCGCGCCAAGGAAAATCTTGAGAAATTGTATACGCCGGACGCAGTTTCTGTTGAAGCGGTCGATTACTCAGGCATGGGGCGCGAAATAAAGGGGCGTGACGCGATCCGAGGCAAGCATGAATGGTGGGAAGGCGCGCATGAAGTTTCGGGCGCTTCGGTCAGCGACCCGTTTGTGCACGGCGACGACCGCTTTGCCGTGATCTTCGAGGTGCAAGGCAAAGTGAAAGAAACTGGCGAGAGCTTTGATATGAAAGAGGTTGGTATCTATCACGTCGCCAACGGGAAGATCGTTCGCGAAGAGTTCTTTTACTGATCATTGAACCGTTTCTGGTCTTCTCTTGCTGGCCGGTGCTAGACATGCGGAAATGGCTGATAGGGAGAACCTCATGGATCTGGGAATTCGCGGTAAACGGGCGCTGGTCTGCGCCAGTAGCAAAGGCTTGGGTCTGGGTTGCGCCGAGGCGCTTGCCGCAGCAGGCGTCGAACTGGTCATGAACGCGCGCGGCGCCGAGGCGCTAGAGGCTTCTGCTGCGCGCGTCCGTGCCGAGTTTGGAGTGCAAGTGCGGACCATTGCCTGCGACGTGACCAGACCAGAAGGTCAGAAACAGGTCATCGAATTGGCGCGCGGTGTTGATATTCTTGTCACCAATGCGGGTGGCCCGCCGCCTGGCCTTTGGTCGGATTGGGATCGCGACGATTTTATCAAGGCGTTGGATGCCAACATGCTGGCTCCGGTTGCCTTCATGAAGGCGCTTTTGCCGGGGATGATCGAAAACGGATGGGGTAGAGTGGTCAACATCACATCGCAATCTGTGCGCGCACCCATCGCGGTTCTCGGACTGTCGAACGCGGCCCGGACCGGCCTGACTGGTTACGTGGCCGGTACATCCCGGCAAGTTGCGCCACATGGAGTAACCATCAACAATCTGTTGCCCGGCATTCACGCGACAGATCGTGCGGACTCTTTAGATGGCGGCGTCGCGAGCCAGAAAGGGATCAGCGTCGAAGAAGCCCGAGCCGAACGCGCTGCGACCATCCCTGCCCGCCGTTATGGTACGCGGTCAGAGTTCGGCGCGGCCTGCGCGTTTTTGTGTTCGCAGCATGCCGGGTTTATCGTGGGGCAGAATATCCTGCTGGATGGTGGCGCCACCAATCTGACAATGTGAAGATGGCGCAGGGATTTTCGCTCAAGGATCAGCTTTTCAATCTGGAAAAGACCCGCTATCTGGCGGGCCTTTTCGCCCAAGCGGATCCGGATTTTGACGCCTACGCGTTCGAGGCGCGGGTCATGGAGCGATTGCGCGAACTCGAACTCAAGGATCGTATGCACTGGATTGCAGACTGCTTGCGGCATTCGATTCCCGGGAAACTGCCGGCGGTCGCACCGACAATTCTGCGCGCCTTGCCGGCGCCGCTTGATCCGGCCTTGGTAGACGACGATTTCGGCGATTTCATTTTCGCGCCCTTGGGCGAGTGGGTGGCCATGATCGGGATGGAATACCCGGAACAGGCGCTCGATGTTCTGGAAGAGGTGACACAACGGTTTTCGATGGAGTGGGCAATCCGACCATTCCTGAATCGCTGGCCGGACCTTGTTCTGGATCGGGCGTCAGATTGGTGTGATCATTACAGCTATCACGTGCGCCGACTGGCCAGCGAAGGTACGCGTCCGCGACTGCCGTGGGGAGCGGGTATACCGCTGAACCCACGGGATACCTTGCCCTTGCTTGACCGCTTGCACTTCGACAGCACGCGCTATGTCACTCGGTCGGTGGCCAACCATCTCAACGACATCGCCCGCACCCACCCGGATCTGGCGATCGCGAGATTGGAACAATGGAGCTCCGAAGAGCGGCAAACACCCGAAGAACTGCGTTGGATGACCTCCCATGCCTTGCGCAGTCTGATCAAAGCGGGGCATCGCGGCGCGATGATGCAACTGGGTTTTGATCCGGAAATACCTCTCGATGTCACGATCAAGGCTCCGACCGCAGCGAAGATCGGGGGAAGCCTTGATTTTTCGGTGCTGATTGATGGCCCCGAAAACCAGCCGGTTCTGGTCGACTATGTCATTCATTTTCTCAGGCCTTCAGGGAAACGCTCCTCCAAGGTTTTTAAGTTGAAACAGGCAGAAATTGGCTCCGGAACTCTGCATTTGAGCAAGTCGCATAAACTCAAGCGGGATGCGACGACCTTCAAGTTGATGCCTGGACTGCACGTGCTGCAAGTGCAGGTCAATGGCAGGATATGCGACGAGGTCGAGTTCGCCCTGATGGCATGATGCACCAGAGTCATTCTCACGGTTGCGTCAGCGGGCCGTTGGTCGGATTGAACCTTTACCGTCACTGAACTAGCTGAGTGCTGAAATCACCATTGGGAGGCAACGATGAAGCACGAGGCGGTTCAGAACTATTACGGCGATGTCCTGAAAGGAAGCGCTGACCTTCAGACAAACGCCTGTTGTACGCCTGACATTGTGCCTGCACATCTCAAGCCAATACTGTCGAAGATCCATGACGAAGTTTTGGCGCGGTACTATGGCTGCGGCCTGATTGCGCCGCTGGACCTTGACGGCATGCGCATCCTGGATCTGGGATGCGGGGCGGGGCGCGATGTCTATGCGTTGTCCGCAATGGTTGGTGAAACCGGGCGCGTGGTTGGTGTGGATATGACGCCCGCACAGTTGGAGGTGGCCCGGGCACATCAGGATTATCATGCCGAGGCCTTTGGTTATTCAGCCAGCAATGTCGAATTTCATCACGGATATATCGAAAAACTGGACGATCTCGATCTGGCTCCCGGGTCTTTTGACATCATCGTTTCAAATTGCGTGATCAATCTTGCGACCGACAAGGCAGCGGTTCTGCGCGGAGCGCACCGGTTGTTGAAAAACGGGGGCGAGATGTATTTCTCGGATGTCTATGCAGACCGCCGTGTTCCAAAGTCGATGGTAGAAGACGAAGTCCTTTATGGCGAGTGCCTGTCAGGCGCGCTTTATTGGAACGATTTTCTGTCGATGGCAAAGGATGCGGGCTTTGACGATCCGCGCCGTGTCACTCATCGCCCGCTCGCGATTGAAAATTTAGCGCTCGAGGCTCGGGTGGCTCCATTGAAATTCATCTCTGCCACTTATCGCCTGTTCAAACTGCCGGATCTGGAACCGGCCTGCGAGGATTATGGGCAGGCCGTCATCTATAAGGGAACGATCCCGGATGCGCCGCATGAGTTTGCACTCGACGATCATCACCTGATTGAAACGGGTAAGGTCTTTCCCGTGTGCGGCAACACTTGGAAGATGTTGCAAGACACCCGTTTTGCCCGCCACTTCACCTTTATCGGAGATTTCTCGACCCACTACGGCATCTTTGCAGGATGCGGCGGCGACAGCCCGTTCGTGACCGAAGGGCAACCGGCCTCAACCGGGTGCTGCTGATCTCTTGCACCTGAAGGGCGGGGTTGTTATCCCCGCCCGAGCCCGATGAAATTGATCGGGAAAGGCAATGGGGTCCATCGGTGACGGTCAAGGCAGTTCCTCCACGTCTGGAAATCCGCAATATCAAGCGTGCCTTCGGCGGGCGTATGGTGGTGGATGACGTCTCGTTACGTATCAATGCGGGGCAGGTGACCTGTCTCCTCGGGCCTTCGGGATGCGGCAAGTCCACGACATTGCGCATGATCGCCGGGGTCGAGATGCAGGATTCGGGCGAGATCTACGTCGATGGCAAGCTAATCTGTGACACCGTGTTCCGTGTTCCACCCGAGCGGCGCGAGATTGGCCTGATGTTTCAGGATTTTGCTCTGTTCCCACATTTGAGTGTCGCTGAAAATGTTGCCTTTGGCCTAAAAGGGACAAAAGAGAGAAAACGCGCCCGGGTTGAGGAATTGCTGGCGAAGGTCGATCTGCTGCGGTTTATCGATGGCTTTCCTCATCAACTGTCAGGAGGAGAACAGCAACGCGTCGCGCTTGCACGGGCTTTGGCGCCGCGGCCTCGGATCATGTTGATGGACGAGCCGTTTTCCGGCCTCGACAACCGGTTGCGCGATGGCATTCGAGACGAAACACTCGCCATTCTGAAGGACGAGGACGCAGCAGTGCTGCTGGTCACGCACGAACCGGAAGAGGCGATGCGCATGGCCGATGAAATTGCGCTTATGCGCGGTGGAAAGATTGTTCAGCAAGGCGCCCCGTACAACGTCTATACTCGCCCGATTGACAAAGCTGCTGTATCTTTTTTCAGCGATATCAATGTTCTGAGGGCGCAAGTTAATGGTGCTTTAGCGCAAACGCCTTTCGGTCAGTTCCTTGCCCCCGGCATCCCGGACGGCACCAATGTCGAGATCGTTTTCAGGCCCCAGCACGTCAAGCTTGACTTTGATCGTGGGGGTAAAGGGCCGGTTCCGACCCCCAGCGACGGTGTGGCCGCGCGAGGTGTAGTAGAACGTGCGCGGTTTCTGGGCAACGAAAGCCTTGTCGAGTTTCGGATGGATTATAGCGGGTCTATCCTCAAGGCGACGGTTCCGAACGTGTTTGTACCGCAAATCGGACGTGTGATGTGGCTAACGATCCGGCGTGACCGTTGTTTTGTTTTCCCCGCCTGACGCCGGGCCAACCCAATAGCCTGTTTTGAAACCACTAGTTTCCGTCCAAGTGGTGCGCTAATGCCGCAGATTGCGACCTGGGATTGCTTGCCGCAATCTGGCACCGCGTCTATCAAGGGCGAAATCGGTTAAGAGATGGCAGGATGCGTATTCTTCTTACAAACGACGACGGCATCAACGCGCCGGGGCTGAGGGTGCTCGAAGCGATCGCTGCGGACTTGGCCGGGGCTTCGGGCGAGGTTTGGGTCGTCGCACCGGCGTTCGAACAATCCGGTGTAGCCCATTGCATCAGCTATACCCATCCGATGATGATTGCCAAAATGGGTGAACGACGCTTTGCGGCAGAGGGGTCTCCGGCAGATTGCGTGCTGGCAGGCCTGCATGACGTGATGAAGGATAGCCCGCCAGATCTGGTTCTGTCGGGTGTGAACAGAGGAAATAATTCGGCTGAAAACGTGCTGTATTCCGGGACTTTGGGCGGTGCGATGGAGGCGGCTTTGCAGGGACTTCCCGCAATTGCCCTGTCGCAATACTTCGGCCCCCGCAATCTGGGGTTGGAAAACACCTTTGAAGTCGCCGAACGTTTTGGTGCCGATATCGTTCGCCGTATTCTGGATGCCTCGCCGGACGAGGATGACGACTACCGACTTTTCTACAACGTAAACTTCCCGCCGGTGCCGGCGAGCGAGGTTTTGGGGTATCGCGTAGTTCGGCAAGGATTTCGCAAGGGAACGAACTTCAGCGTTGAACCCCACAGTTCCCCGTCAGGCAGGCGGTTTTTGTGGATCAAGGGCGGGTATCAGCACAACCCGACAACCCCCGATACCGATGCGGCGGTCAATCTGGAAGGTTATGTTTCGATCACACCCATGCGAGCGGATCTGACTGCGCACGACGCTCTGGAGGCGCTGAAGGCAATCGAATGAGCGGCCCTGATCCAGAAACAAAGATGCAGTTTCTTTTCGCCCTGCGTTCCAAGGGCGTGACGGATGCACGCGTTCTGAATGCCATGGAATCGGTGGATCGAGGGTTGTTTGTCAAAGGGCTGTTCGCGGAACGCGCTTACGACGACACACCGCTGCCGATTACCTGTGGGCAGACTATCAGCCAGCCCTCGGTCGTAGGCCTGATGACGCAGGCCCTGCAGGTGCGCCCACGCGACACGGTTCTCGAAGTCGGCACTGGCTCTGGCTACCAGGCGGCTATTCTCGCCAGGTTGGCGCGCCGGGTGTACACGGTGGAGCGTCACAAACGCCTTGTGGCAGAGGCGGTTGATCTTTTTCGGGACATGGGCCTGTCCAATATTACCGCCATCCTGTCGGATGGATCATTCGGTTTGCCCGAACAGGGACCGTTCGATCGCATTATAGTAACCGCTGCGGCGGAAGACCCGCCCGGCCCGCTCTTGGCGCAGCTCAAGATCGGCGGTATCATGGTGGTGCCGGTGGGACAGTCGGATACGGTTCAAACGCTGATCAAGGTGACCCGCACCGAAACCGGTATGGAATATGACGAATTGCGGCCCGTCCGATTTGTACCTCTGCTTGAGGGGCTTGGCAGGGATGGGGTGTGAAAAAGAGATTTGACAAAACGCCAGACCCCCGGCCAACAGGGGGCGGCATTGAGGATGGCAAGATGAGTGCAGTATTTCGATCGGTCACCGGGCGTCATTTGGCGGCAGCAGCGGCCATGGCAGTACTGGCGGGTTGTGAAGGTCCGCTGGACTATGACCTGAGAGGCCAGGTCGGCGGGTTTAGTACCACACCGGCCGCCCAATCCGTCGGCACTGCCAACCGGCCGGCGCCTGATGCGCGCGGGGTCATCACCTATCCGACTTATCAGGTTGCAGTTGCTCAGCGTGGTGACAGTGTCAGCGAAATCGCGTCGCGGGTAGGCTTGCCTGCTGAGGAACTGGCCCGGTTCAACGGGCTTCAACCTGGTGATACGCTGAGAGAGGGCGAAGTGATCGCGCTGCCCCGAGCGGTTGGTGCTGCACCGGGCGCCGGTGTTGATATCGAAAGCATCGCCGGCAGTGCCATCGACTCCGCGCCAGGCAGTGACACGGTCGAAACCACCACGCTTGCCCCGGCCAAACCCGCACCCGCTGCACCGGTTGCATCAGGCCCTGAGCCCGTGCGCCACAAAGTGAAGCGAGGCGAGACAGCCTATACCATCTCACGGCTCTATCAGGTGCCGGTCGAGGCCTTGGCCGAATGGAACGGGCTTGGCCCCGATTTTGTGGTGCGTGAAGGACAGTTCCTTCTGATCCCGGTCAAGGATCAACCTGTGCCGAAACGGGCAGCAGAAACCTCGACGACTGCAGTGACGCAACCGGGGCAGGGCTCGCCAACGCCGACACCGCCCAGTGCGACTAAGCCATTGCCGGACGAAGTCGTGGCGCCAAAGACACCTGCCGAACCTGCGGTTCAGACACCGGCACCAAGTGCCGCAAGCAACTCGGCGCTGGCTTTGCCGGTGACCGGGAAGATCATACGCCCCTATAGCAAGGGCAAGAACGAAGGCATCGACATCGCTGCGACGCCGGGCACGGCAGTGACTGCCGCAGAGGCCGGCACCGTGGCTGCGATCACCGCAGATGCTGATCAGGTTCCAATTATCGTGATCCGACACCAAGGGGATTTGCTGACTGTTTACGCCAATGTCGAAGGGATCAGCGTCAAGAAGGGTGACCAGGTAAAACGTGGTCAGAAAATCGCCGCTCTGCGCGGCGGAGACGATGCCTATGTGCATTTCGAGGTGCGCAAAGGTTTCGACTCGGTCGATCCGGACCCATACTTTAAGTAACCGAGCTGCTTACGGTTGAAAATCGCTCAACCGTTTCCCCGGTTCGTCCGAGAAGAGCTCCGGCAACGGGGTGACGCTTTCGATCAGGTCGACGCGAAAGACACGGAAAGCCGAGCGCATCTCGCACCATGCGGTCAGCGTCCAGACGCGTCCCCAGTACTCCATGTGCAGGGGCCGGATGACCCGGTCTGTCAGGGTGTCGTCGATACGGCGATAAGACAGACGCAGTTTTTGCCGCGCCTTGATGGCAGCCCGGATCGGAGTCATTTGCGCCAGCCCCCTTGCCGCATCGGCAAAAGGATAGACTGCAAATTTCCAGGCATCTGCCTCGGCAATGGTCTGGGTTGGCAAAACCGCGTCGATTTTCTCGGCCAGTGATTCTGCCGCAGCTTTCAAGTCGGCATCGGCGGCCTCGGCGACGATTGCCATCCCCAGATTCAATGCTTCCAATTCTGCAGGGGTCAGGTTGAGCGGTGGCAGGGTAATCTGTTCGCGCACTATGTAACCGACTCCGCGCTCGCCTTCGACCGGGATACCCGAGGCGGCCAGCGTGTCCATGTCGCGATAGATCGTGCGGACCGACACTTCCAGTCGGTCCGCGATATCCTGGGCGCGGTACAGTTTTCCGTCGCGCAAGATTTGGATGATATCGAAAAGACGATCAGTGCGGCGCATGAACTTACCCTTGGCGCGCCATGACCTAGATCGTCAAGCGCTCATGTCCCAAAGCACCGTTTCGTGCCGCATCTCGATGGTATCTGGACGAATGGCGGCCATTAGTGCGACGGCGAAATCCTGCTGGGGGAATCTCCTGGCCGCAGTTTGGGCCGATTGAATGTCCTGCCAGACCACATAGTCGGTCCAGCGCCCATCCTCGCCCTGGCTCAATTGACGATGCTTGAATCCGGCTGACGCCCGGACAAAGGCTTCTGAAGATTTGCTAAGGTTTATGAACGCCTCTTCGCTAACCCCATTGGCCAGCGTGAAGGTGACAATTTCAGCGACATGGGTCATGTTAATCTCCTATTTGTTACTGTCGGTAAGGTGGGCCTAGCATCAGGCAACTGACATAAACCTGTCAGTAGATTTCCAGACCTGAACGAAACAGTCATTTTTTTCGTGAAAAGGCGTGTCACCAAGGCTGTCTGTGCTTTCTGTGCGTCGGACACAGGCGTAAAACACCAATCGAAATCATGACGACCGGTGCTCTGGAAACCGGTGAAAGAGGAGTAAGACTATGCTTAACAATATCGGCCTTCCCGGCCTTCTGCTGATCGCGGTTGTGGTGCTGGTGCTGTTTGGCCGTGGCAAGATCAGCTCGCTGATGGGCGAAGTCGGTAAAGGGATCACCGCCTTCAAGAAAGGGGTCAAGGACGGTACCGAAGAGATCGAACAGGACGCCGCCACCGCTGCCAAGGATGTCACGCCCGAGACCGACAAAGACAAGGCATAAGCAACCATGTTTGATCTGGGCTGGACCGAGCTTCTGGTTATCGGCATCGTGGCGCTGATCGTAGTAGGGCCCAAAGACCTGCCTGTCCTGTTCCGCAATGTGGGGCAGTGGGTTGGTAAGGCTCGAGGCATGGCGCGTGAGTTCAGCCGTGCAATGAACGAGGCGGCCGACGAGGCTGGCGTGAGTGAGATATCCAAGGGGATCAAGGCTGCGACCAACCCCGTGAACACGGCGATGGACGGGGTCAAGAAGGCGGCGCAGGACATGGCCTCGGATATTACCTCGGGCATTGATCCGACCAAGTTCGATCCTGACAGCGAGACCGGAAAGCTGGCCGCCGAGCGGGCCGAGCAGGCCAAGAAGATTCAGGCCGCGACCGCCCGTGCCGCAGCCGATCGCAAGGCGCGCGAGGCCGCCGATGCACTGGCCAAGGCCGAAGAAGCCGAGGCGGCGCTCAACACCGAGACAGACAAGACATGAGCAAATCCGACGAGATCGACGACACCTCCGCGCCGCTGATCGAACACCTGACCGAACTGCGCACGCGGCTGATACGTTCCGTTCTGGCCTTTGTGGTCGGCATTATCGTCGCCTTTGCGGTGGCCGAGCCGATCCTGCAGTTTCTGTTGCAGCCGATCGAGGCGACCCTTCGCGAACTTGGCGATCCTTCCCCGACGTTGCAGTACACGTCGCCACAGGAATACCTGTTCACCCTGTTTAGAATATCCATGGTATTCGGGTTCGCCCTGGCATTCCCGGTGATCTCCTACCAGATGTGGCGGTTCGTGGCGCCAGGGTTGTACCGATCGGAAAAAGGCGCATTCCTTCCCTTCCTTGTCGCGTCACCTTTCATGTTCCTGCTCGGGGCAGCCTTTGCCCAATTCGTGGTGACACCACTGGCGATGCAGTTCTTCCTCGGCTTTGCCGATGTCAGTTCGATCTTTGCCAACTTGCTGTCTTCGGCGACGGGTGAAGTGCCGACCGAAGTCGCCGTGGTACCCGAGACATCAGACGGCGTGAAAATCACGTTCTTTGGCAAGGTCAATGAATCCCTCGACATCACGCTGAAGTTTATCCTCGCCTTCGGGCTTTGCTTTCAACTGCCGGTCCTTTTGACGTTAATGGGTAAAGCAGGTCTTGTCAGCGCCGAGGGACTGGGTGCCGTCCGGAAATACGCGATGATTGGTATTCTGATCCTTGCGGCCTTGGTCACGCCTCCAGATGTGATTACCCAACTGATCCTGTTCACGGTGGTTTACGGCCTGTACGAAGTCTCGATTTTCCTTGTCGCGCGTGTCGAAAAGAAGCGCGAGGCGCAGCTGCGTGCGGACGGCTATTACGACGACGAGGAAGAGGACGATCCCCTGATGGCCGAGTTTGAAGAGGACGGCAAGTAAGCCTCGCTCACTCGACTGGAATGGCGTGCGGGGCAACCCGCGCGCCTTTTTCGGTTCAGATGGCTTGTCGCACTTGCCGGAACATGTTTGAAGCGCCTGATCAGACCGGAGGACCATATGGACAGCCAAGCCCTGAACCGCATTGCCGAAGCCCTGGAACGGATGGCACCCGCACCGCTCGCCGCACCGGACTTCAATGCGGCATCGGCATTTGTCTGGCATGTTGATCCCGATCGGCTGGAACCTGTACCGCATGTCAACAGAGTGGATCTCGACCTGCTTGTTGGCATAAACCGCTCACGCGATACGCTGCTCGACAACACGCGGCGGTTCGCAAAAGGTTTCAAGGCGAACAACGCGCTTTTATGGGGCGCGCGCGGTATGGGCAAATCGAGCCTGGTCAAGGCCGTACACGGCACTTTGCAAGACGATCATCCAGATTTGAAACTGGTCGAACTCCAAAGGGAAGACATGGGTTCGGTCGCACGCCTGCTCAACCACCTGCGCGCCGCGCCGCACCGGTTCATTCTGTTTTGCGATGACTTGTCATTCAGTCATGACGACCAGCACTATAAATCCCTCAAGGCCGTGCTGGATGGTGGTATCGAGGGGCGCCCGGAGAATGTCGTGTTCTATGCTACATCGAACCGCCGCCACCTAATGCCGCGCGACATGATCGAAAACGAACGCTCCAGCGCCATCAACCCGTCAGAGGCAGTCGAGGAAAAGGTGTCGCTCTCGGATCGTTTCGGCCTTTGGCTGGGCTTCCATCCATGCAGTCAGGACGAATACCTTGCCATGATCGACCGCTATTGCAGCGCCTATGGTGTCAGTGTCGGGGCGGAAACACTTCGGGCCGAAGCTATTGAGTGGCAAGCCACACGCGGTGCCCGTTCGGGCCGAGTTGCGTGGCAGTTCTTCGTCGATCTGGCGGGACGTCAGGGCGTCCACATCGCATGACAGGTCGTCTTGGTCCTCACAAGTCTACTCCGGCAACAGCCGGGAATGTGACCCGGAACGAGCCACACTTAGAGCAGAGCCAACAACCGAGTGGCTTCGTCGGAGGGCGATGCCAAGACCGAACGATCTTCTCCGGGAAAAAAACGCGCCCGTAAAGCAGTGGCCATCGGTGCCGGTTCCAAGATCGTCACTTGTGGTCCGGTATTGACGGTTTCTGCGGCCCAGCTGCGCGCCAGGGCAATTTGCGCCGCCTTGGTTGCCCCATAGCTGCCAAAAAACTTCTCGCCTGCACGGCGATCGTCAAAGAATACTGCCTGTCCTGTCTCGCCCAATAGCGGCGCAATATAAGGGATCAGAACCGAAGTGGCCGTGGCGTTGATTGAAACGGATTTGGTCCAGTCCTTGGGATCGACGAAGGGGGCAGGCGTCAGCGGCGCTGCATGGATCGCTGTGTGCAGCCACAAATCCAGCTTGCCCCAACGGTCGTATATCCCCCGGCACAAGGTCGCCATCGCATTCGGATCAGCGATATCCATCGGCGCAAGTGTCGCCGCACCGCCTTTGGCTTGAATTCGATCGTCCAGCTCTTCCAACCCGCCTGTGGTGCGGGCTACGGCGACTATGTGATAGTCCTCGCTGAGCGCTTCGGCAAGTGCGGCTCCCAGTCCGCGCGAAGCCCCGGTGACAAGGGCGATTTTGGTCTTATCGGTCATGTGGGCGGTTTGAACCTCCATGCGGGTATCGTCAAGTCAGGATTAGCTTCCGGGGATGTCGATCCTGCGGGTCTGGCCGCTTTGCCGCAGTACCAGCCCAGAGTTGTCAATGGCGATGACCGTGCCGGTTCCAATCCGGCTGCCGGGTTTGACTTCCTTGGTGCGGCCTGTCGAAAGGCGAACCAGGGCGTGCAGGTTATTGGCGGGGCCGAATACTCCCAGCACGGAAATATCATTCCGTGTTAACGCACCTTTCTGCGTTGCGGCGCTGTCTACCTTGTTGCTCATGGAGTCGGCCCGGTCAGTGAGTGACCGGGGCTGGGTAGTGATTTGGCCACCAAAGCGAAAGAGCCAAGCGTGCGGACTAGCAAAAAAATGCTACTCGCGTGAGCATGAAAAGAAAGGAGCGCAAGCGCTCCTTTATGTTTCTATCCCAGACAAGATCATTCCGCTGCGGGTTGCATCTTGAACCCCTGTTCGATCATGTCCGCGGGGCTCACAGGGTACTCGCCAGAGAAACAGGCGTCGCAATACTGCGGGCATGCCTTGTCGCGTCCACCCGACTGCCCAACGGCTCGGTAAAGACCGTCCAGTGAAATGAACTTGAGGCTGTCGACCGCCAGATGCTTGGTCATTTCCTCTTCGGTCATGGTCGCTGCCAGCAGCTTTTCACGCTGTGGTGTGTCGACACCGTAAAAACAAGGCCAGGCTGTTGGCGGGCTGGCGATCCGGAAATGCACTTCCTTGGCGCCCGCATCCAGGATCATTTCCTTGATCTTGCGGCTGGTCGTGCCACGAACCACCGAGTCGTCCACCAGAATCACCCGTTTGCCCTCGATCAGCGCGCGATTGACGTTCAGCTTGAGCCGCACGCCCATATTTCGGATCTGCTCGGTCGGCTCAATAAAGGTGCGACCCATATATTGGTTGCGAATGATTCCCATTGCATAGGGGATGCCCGATTCCAGCGAAAAGCCGATTGCGGCAGGCGTGCCACTGTCGGGCACCGGGCAAACCAGATCGGCTTCGACCGGACTTTCCTTTGCCAATTCCCGACCGATGGCTTCGCGGGTTTCATAGACCGACCGGCCACCAAGAATGGAATCAGGGCGCGAGAAATAGACGTGCTCGAAAATGCAGAACTTTGGCGGTTGTCGCCGGAATGGAAAGTTGCTTTGGACACCCTTTTCGGCGGTGATCACAACCATCTCGCCCGGTTCGATCTCACGAATGAATTCCGCGCCGATGATGTCCAGTGCACAGGTTTCCGATGCCAGGCACCAGCCGTCACCGATCTTGCCCAGCACCAACGGCCGAACGCCCATCGGATCGCGCACGCCGATCAGCTTGGTCCGTGTCATTGCCACCACTGAAAATGCACCTTCGACCCGGCGCAGGGCGTCTTCCATCCGCTCGGGAATGTTGCGCTGCAGGGAACGCGCCATCAGGTGAATGATGCATTCACTGTCGGACGAAGATTGAAAGATAGAACCGCGTTCAATCAGTTCGCGGCGCAATGCGTTGGCGTTGGTGATGTTACCATTATGGGCAATCGCAGCACCGCCCATGGAAAACTCACCAAAAAACGGCTGCACGTCGCGGATCGCGGTCTGCCCCTTGGACCCGGCCGTCGAATAGCGCACGTGGCCGATCCCCAGTGGTCCGGGCAGGGCTTCCATGATGTCGGCGGATGTGAAGTTGTCGCGGACATACCCGAATCGGCGGACCGAGTTGAAGCCCTGTTCAGGATCGTGGGTGACAATGCCGCCCGCCTCCTGACCGCGATGCTGCAGGGCGTGCAGACCGAGAGCTATGAAGTTGGCAGCATCCTGAACACCGACGACGCCGAATATCCCGCATTCCTCGCGGAGCTTGTCATCGTCAAATGGGTGGGCGGGGGGCATCTGCGGGCTTTGCAAGGCGGGCAGCTCCGATTCCTGTTCCGAGTTGGCCTTCACATAATGCCTCAGACGCCCTGTGTCACCAAAGGATCACGTCCGCGATTTGCCGCAGGTGAAGAAATGAGCGGCCAAAACAAAAAAACCCGGGACTTGCCCGGGCATTTTCAGGAATGGCGGATGAATTACTGCTGCGGGTTGCTGCAGGCCCCGACCAGGTCTTCATATTGCTGGGTGACCCATCCGAGCGCCTGTTCGGGGTTTTGTTCTTCGATCTTGGCGCTGAACTGCGCAAAAACCTCGGCCGAGCGGCTTTCATCGACAATGGTGAAGTTCTGACCGGTCATTACAGTGTCGTAGACAAAGAACGCGATGGCCACCAGGACGATGCCCCGCGCCACGCCAAAGAAGAACCCCAACGCCTGATCCAGCCCGCCCAGAGCCGAACGTTGAACCAGCGAGGAAAAGAGTGGTGTGAATACGCTGACCACGATCAGGGCTACGGCAAAAACCGCTGCGAAAGCGGTAATGACGGACAACTCGCAACTGTCCCGCAGGAATTCGCCCAAAACGGGCACTTCTTTGATCAGCGGCATCGCCTTTGGCGCAAACAGGAAAGCCAGAACAGCAGCTGCGACCCAGCCGACGATGGCGAGCGTTTCGCGCACCAATCCCCGGGAATAGGCCAGCAGCGCTGACAGCACGATGATCAGGGCAACGACCCCGTCGATGATGGTGAAACCTTCCATGGTGTTAGCCTGCTCTTTTCTGCCTCGGGCGCGATACTAGCCTGCTCCGAAGGTTTCGCCAACAAACCCCACCAGATCAGATGGTCGGGTGAGTGTCAGTCCTGCCACAGTGGCCGTTTTGCCACCTGCCGGAGCAATTGCTGACGTGAAACCAAGTTTTTGCGCTTCTTTCAACCTGTTTTCGGTTTGCGGGGCCGGTCTTAGTGCACCTGACAAAGAAATTTCGCCAAAAACGACGGTGTCGGCTGGCAGGGCAGCGTCTTCGCGCGCACTCATCAGCGCTGCGGCAACCGCCAGATCGGCGGCGGGTTCGGAAATCTTCAGCCCGCCCGCGACGTTAAGATAGACATCGAGCCCTGCAAAGGGGATGCCGCAACGCGCCTCAAGCACGGCCAGAATCATCGCCAAACGCCCGCTGTCCCATCCAACAACCGTGCGACGAGGCTGAGAATGGGGCGAAGGGGCGACCAGCGCCTGCAACTCGACCAATACGGGGCGTGTGCCTTCGATCCCGGCAAATACTGCCGAGCCGGGGCTGGGTTTGCCGCGTTCGGACAAAAACAGGGCCGATGGGTTTCTGACCTCGGCCAGCCCCCTGCCTGTCATCTCGAAAACCCCAATCTCGTCCGCTGGACCAAACCGGTTCTTGACCGCACGCAGGATACGGAACTGATGCCCGCGCTCGCCTTCAAAATACAAAACCGTATCGACCATGTGTTCGACCACGCGGGGGCCGGCGATCTGGCCTTCCTTGGTGACGTGACCCACCATGATGATCGATACGCCGTGCCGCTTGGCGAAAGAGGTCAACTCATGCGCTGCCGCGCGGACCTGGCTGACCGAACCGGGGGCGCTGTCGACGTTGTCGGCCCACATGGTCTGGATCGAATCGATGATGGCAAGGCCGGGTTTTTCCGCCTCGAGCGTTGTCAGGATGTCGCGCAGATTGGTCTCAGCGGCCAGTTGCACCGGCGCATCGGCAAGGCCAAGCCGGCGTGCACGCATGCGCACCTGTGCGCTGGCTTCCTCCCCCGAGACATAGATGGTTTTCAAACCCGTTCGGGCGAATCGTGCCGCCGCCTGCAAAAGCAGGGTGGATTTGCCTATTCCTGGATCACCCCCCACCAATATGGCCGAGGCGGGGACCAATCCACCACCCAGAACGCGGTCCAGCTCATCGACGCCACAGATGGTGCGGGGCGGCGGCGTTTCCTCTGCCGCCAGATCGCTCAGCGTGATGGCCCGCCCACGTTTGCCGCCCAACGATTTCGACGCGGGACCGGCGGACAGCGGTACCTCCTGCGCGATGGTGTTCCACTCGCCGCAGGCGTCACAACGGCCCGACCACCGCGAATGGGCCGCGCCGCAACTTGTACAGGTGAAGGTTTTCGTCTTTGCCATGCCGCCCTTGGTGCCCGAGGACGCGCGCCGCATCAAGCCCTCAGGTTGCGCGGCGCTCGGTCAGAAAGCCTAGCACCATCGACGCCAGGATGCAGCCAGTGAACAGGTAAAGCCCCCAGGCCGTTTCTATGGTGGCGTAGGAGATTCCCTTGGCCAGCGTTATGTAAAGCGCGATGAGGAAGATATCGGCCATCGCCAGCTTGCCGAGGATGTTCAGCGCGGGCTGTAGGCGAGGGTCCAGCAGGTTCCACTGGATCAGCGCGGTGCCGATGGTTTTGATGTAGGGGGCTAAGAGAGCGAAGACGGTAACGACGAGGGCCAGAAAAATGTCGGATGTCCACAGCGATTGCAGCCCGGTGATCACGCTGATCTCGCTGAGGCCGAAGATCGGCAGTAGCCCTGCGCGCATCAGTGGAGCGAACCACGCGATGGGGTAGAGGAGCAGGAGCGAAAGGGTGGCGAGGCGGATGAGCATGGCGGCTTGTTTTTGTTGGTTCGCCTAGACTTGCGCGTTTCCTATCAAATTTGAAAGAGGGAAAGGTAACTTGAGCGCATCAGTCGGTCGCAGGGTGAATCGTGTTTTGCACCCGGTAGGAGTATTGGCAAAAAGAAATGGGCTAGCGGCCCTTTTGGACTCGCCCAATACGGATTGATCAAAGAAAGATGACTGCAAACATGACATACCCCGCAACAGCACAAAGCAGCGCTGAAATAGCTGCGTGTAGGCGAAACGAGCTTTGGATAAATGCTTGGAAAATTAGAACCTCGACAGCAATAAATGCGCCTAGTGTCACCAAGTGAAGATGCCACGACATGTGCCGTCGCAGATCGGAACCGCTGGCATTTACGAAGATCAGCAGAGCAAGCCAAAGGAATGTCATGGATGGCAGTGTAGCCAACAATACTCCTGCTTTTCGACTGTCCGGCTCGAGTTGCAATTTCATGCCCAGCCACACTGTTACGGCTGCAGCCACAAAGGGTGAAGCCAATAGAAACAGCGCGATAGAACCTTCCAACGGTCCTATCAACGCACCGCCTCAATCGGCCCTTCCGCCCGCCCGTAAATGAACTGATCCAGATAGGGATCGCCGCTCGTGTCCATCTCGCTCACAGGCCCGGTCCACTGGATCAGCCCGTCATGCAGCATCGCCACGTTGTCGGCAATCGCGCGGACGGAACTCATGTCGTGGGTGATGGTCATCGCGGTGGCGCCCATCTCGGTCACGATTTCGCGGATCAGGTCGTTGATGACGCCGGACATGATCGGGTCGAGGCCGGTGGTGGGTTCGTCAAAAAAGATGATCTCGGGCTCGGCGGCGATGGCGCGGGCCAGCCCCACGCGTTTCTGCATGCCGCCTGACAGTTCCGCCGGAAGCCGGTCGGCGACGTCGGATTTCAGGCCCACTCGGCGCAGCTTTTCGATAGCGATTTCGCGCGCCTCGTCCGCCGGGCGTTTCAGCGACCCGCGCAGCAGGCGAAAGGCCACGTTCTGCCAGACGGGCAGAGAATCGAACAAAGCGCCGCCCTGAAACAGCATGCCAAACCTTGCCAGAAACGCATCACGGTCGCCTTCGGTCGCATCGCGCCCATCGACGAAGATCTTGCCGCTGTCGGGCGCAATCAGCCCTAGAATGCATTTCAGCGCCACGGATTTTCCGGTGCCCGATCCGCCGATGATCACCATTGAGGTGCCCTTTGGAATCTCAAGGTTCATTCCTTGTAGAACCCGATTGTCGCCAAAGGCCTTATGAACGTTCTCCATCCGGATCATATCGAGAAAAACACCCCTGTCAGAACGAAGTTGGCGGCAAGGATCAGCACGGCAGCGGCCTCGACCGACCCCTTGGTGGCGCGGCCCACGCCCTGCGCCCCACGGCCCGAGTTCATGCCGTAGTAGCATCCCATCAGCGCCGCGATGACGCCAAAGGCCGCCCCCTTGACCAATGACGAAACAATGTCGCGGGTTTCAAGAAAATCCACGGTATTCTGCAAATAGGCGGCGGCATTGAAGCCCAGATTTTGCGTCGCCACAACATAACCACCAGCGATTCCAATGATGTCTCCGACGCCGACCAGAACTGGCACTGTAATCAGCGCGGCCAACACGCGTGGGGCGGTCAGGTACTTCATCGGATGCGTCGACAGGGTGACCAGCGCATCGATCTGCTCGGTCACTTTCATCGTGGCGATTTCGGCGGCAATCGACGACGTCACGCGAGCCGCGATCATCAGGCCGACCAGAACCGGTCCAAGCTCTCGCACCATGCCGATTGCGACGATCTGGGGTACCACGGCCTCGGCGTTGAAACGTGCACCGCCTGCATAGATCTGCAACGCCAGCGCGCCACCGGTGAAAATCGCGGTCAGGCCGACGACTGGCAGCGACAGCCAGCCGATATTCAGCAGAGCCACACCAAATTCGCGCAGATAATAGGGCGGGCGGAAAATATGCGATATCGCATCAAACGCGAACAGGCCGACCCGCCCGAATGCAGCAAGGACGGTCAAAACTGTTCGACCAAGTCCGGCCAGAAGAGCGAGAGGGTTCATTCCACGTATTTCCGTGCATATCGCGCGCCAAGCGAGGTGAGGATTTCGTAACCGATTGTTCCGGCGATTTTTGCCAGATCATCCACGGTCTGCTGCGCATTCAATATCTGCAGAGCCTCGGGGACGTGGCCTGCGTCGGTGACGTCGATTGTAATCAGGTCCATCGAGATGCGCCCGACGACCGGACAAGGCGTTCCGCAGGCATAGGCCTTGATCCCCCCGCCTGTGGCCCGATGCAGGCCGTCAGCATACCCGGCAGCGACAGTTGCGATCCGCGACGGACGCGTGGCTGTCCAGGCGTTGGCATAGCCCACGGTCTCACCGGGCTGTACGTGCCGAACCTGCACGATTGGAAGATCGACGGTGACGACTGGTTTTGCCTCGGCAAAGGGCTGGCCACCATAAAGACCGACGCCGGGTCGGCAGAAATCGAAATGATAGTCTGACCCCAATAGCAATCCGCCCGTCGCCGCAAGCGACTTGGGAACATTAATTCCTTCCGTCATCTCTCTGAAAACGTGTAATTGCTGCGTGTTCATCGGATGATCTGGCTCATCTGCACAGGCCAGATGCGACATGATCAGAACGGGGTTTCTGGACAGTGCCGTTTCGCGCAACTCAGCCCAATCGGCAGGCTCAAGACCCAGCCGGTTCATGCCGCTGTCCAGTTGGATGCCAAAGGGGTGACCCGACAACGTTTCCATGTGACGCTGGAATTGTTCGGCAGAGTTGAGCATCGGCACAAGATCATAGTCGCGCAGGATATCAGTATCGCCCAGCATATGTCCCGAAAACACGGCAATCAGCGGTCCCGGTCCAAGTGCCTCACGCACCGCCACGCCTTCACCTGCGACGGCGACAAAGAACTTTCGAGCACCCGCCTTGGCCAGCGCGGGTGCAACACGCCGAACACCCAGGCCGTAGGCATCCGCCTTGACCACAGCCGCGGTCTCAACGGTGTTTCTTGCGTCAAGCGCCCGCCAATTATCGGCGAGCGCGGACAGGTCAATGGTCAGACGTGCAGTACTCATGGGCTCCGTTCATGACATCGGACGCCCGCAGGTCAAGAGGGAAAAGATCTAACTTTGTGCTGGTTTGTGGGCGTCATAGGCCGCTTCCAGTTCCCCGCGCAGAAAATCCGCAAAAAGAAGCGGTTTGTACCGGGGGGTACCGGTCCCCGGCAGGGGTTCGATCACGGTATTGACATGCGGGTCGAAGAAAAACGGGCAGCTGTACCGTTCGCGACCCGAGCGGTTGATCACCCGGTGCGGTGTCGAGAGCAGTCGCCCATTACTCATCCGGTGCAGCATGTCACCGACGTTGACCACAAACGTGCCGGGCCGTGTTGGCACATCCACCCAGTTTCCTGCGGGAGTCATGACTTGCAGGCCGCCCACGTTGTCCTGCGCCAGAAGGGTTAGACAGCCAAAATCCGTATGTGGAGCCGAGCCGAAAAGGTCATCAGGGCTGGCGTTAGGTTGCGGTGGATAGTGCAACAGGCGCAACCAGATGGTCGGGGTTGAAAACGCGTCAAGTATTGAGGTGTCTGTCACACCAGATGCTTGTAGTGCGATCTTCATCAGTCGCCCCCCAAGGGTGGACATGGTGTTGGCATAAGAATTCAAGGTTTCGCGGAATCCTGGCAAATCCGGCCAACGGTTCGGGCCGGATAAATAAACATCGGGGTCGGCAGCCATATCCTCGCGCATCATCATGAAACTCGCGGATTGATTCGGCTTGGTCACGACGGCCAGCGTCGAATTGACGTCCGTCGACGTATTGATCGGGATATAACCGCGGTGGCTCTGGTCGACCGCAATGGCCATCTTGGCTTCGATCGGCAGCGCGTGAAATTGGCGCGATGCTTCAAAGACTGCTTCAACCAGAGCCGGGTCGACTCCGTGCTCTTCGACATAACCGAAGCCGGTGACGCCATAGGCGGCACGAAAATCGGCGGCGATCTCTGAATCGGGTCGGTCGCCCAGCCGAATGACGGGGATTTCAGTAAATTCTGTCATGGTGTTCTCGCTTTGAGTTTGGGTGAAAACAGGGGCAGCAGTGCCCCCGATCTATCCGGCAAAGCGTTTACGGCGGTGGCCGAAATGGCGCGCCAAGATCTCACGGCGCGGCAGGTTGAGGAATACCTTGGTCATGCGCCAATCTGTGAACCATTCTCGGCCCTGAGGTCAAGCGTCGTGTCGTCCGCAACTCGTCTGCACATCAGAAATAGGTTTTATGTTATATTGCTGGTAGGACATCATGGGGGGCACCATGTCTGCGTTTTTTTGGGCGGGAACCTTTTTGGGGGCCGTCATCGGTTTTTTTCACCTGTTCATCATCGTCTCAGCCCGGTCAAGGTTGGCTGATCCTCAGCCGCTGAAATCTGTCTGGCAGGGGCTTTGGGTCTGGGCGCTGTGGACGATATTCGGCGCGTATATTCTTGCGCTTTGGGTGTTGGGTGCGCTCCTTCTTCTTGGATCACGCATATTCGGTATAGGGCGGGCCGAGCGATGAACCCGGGCAACATCAAAGAAGCGCTGATCATCGGGGCCGGAGTTTCGGGTCTGGCAACGGCCAAATGCCTACAGGAAAAGGGTATTAAATGCACGATCCTTGATCGAAACCCGGAGTTGGGCGGTGTGTGGGCTGATGGGTACTACGATTTCGGAGTACAGGTCCAAAAGGACCTCTATGAGTTTCCGGATTTTCCCTTGTCCGAGTCCGCCTCTCCGTTCACGCCCGGTCCGGAATTTCAGAAATACCTGAGAGACTATTGCGCGCATTACGACATCACGGACCGCCTGCGGCTGGGCACGCGAGTTACGTCTGTACGCCAGTCTGGCGAGGTGTGGGAGGTCGACACCGACCAGAATGGTCTGTCAAAGACCAGGACGGCAGATCTTTTGGTCATCGCCACCGGCCTCTATTCCGAACAACCGCACATGCCGGTGATCGAAGGGCAGGACGGGTTCAGTGGGGAAATTCTTCATAGTAGCCAGGTCAAGACACTCGACGTGCTCAAAGGCAAACGCGTGGCCGTGGTTGGATATGGCAAAAGCGCAACCGATATCGCAGGATCGGCCACCGACGTTGCTGACAAGGTGCATCTGGTTTTTCGCACAGCACATTGGCCGGTGCCCAGAAATCTGCTGGGGTTGCTGCCATTCAAATGGGGAATGCTGACGCGGCTGGTTGCGGCCCTGATCCCACCCTATGTTCGACCGACGCCAATGGTACGGGCCTTGCATAATGTGGGCTACCCGCTGCCCTGGCTGTTCTGGCGCGTGGTCGAGGTTCTGCTGCGGACACAGCAGGGTTTGGGTATGCGGATTTCAAACGGCAAAAACCTGGTGCCGGATCACCCGGTGGAACTGGATGCGTTCAGCGAAGTCACGATGGTCCCGCGACCCGGCCTTCTGAAAAAAATTCGCAGTGGCGGGATTTCGGCTCACCGCAGCGCGATAGCTCGGTTTGACAGCAATAAACTCGTGCTTGCAGATGGCGAGGCGCTTGACGTCGATTGCGTGGTGTTCGGTACAGGGTGGCGAACAGGGCTGGACCAATTGCCGGATGATCTTCGCACGAGACTTGGGGAAGGGACGGATGGCATTTATCTGTACCGGCATATCCTGCATCCCGAAGTTCCAAACTTGGCCTTCGTCGGTCGCGCCTCGTCGTTCATGAGTGTAACCACATTTGCGCTGCAGGCCCGTTGGCTGGCCGAGGTCGCCGTTGGCAATGTCGAACTTCCTTCGTCCGAAGCGATGCAGGGCGCGATCGACGGCCTGCGGCGCTGGAAGCAATCATGGATGCCCGACGGGCCTGCACGCTCGGCAACCTTGCTTTTGCATATGGCCCACTACCATGATGAACTCTTGAACGATCTGGGCCATGATCCGTTGAGGAAAACCGGTTTATTCGCACCGCTCAAAGAAGTTCTGGTTCCATATTGCGCCCAAGATTATCGCGACGTCACCTGAGCTTGGAACAGGCGCTCCGTCGTCGGAAAACTGCATTGGAACCGACTACCACATTGTGGGTTGACTCAGTACCCTTCGATCTCTCCGCCCTGCTGCCAGGGTTTGACCAGATTGCCGAAGCGGGTGAATTGTGCTTCGAATGACAGCTCGACTGTGCCAATTGGGCCATGGCGCTGTTTGCCAACGATCAACTCGGCCTTTCCGTGCAGCCGCTCCATGGCGTTTTTCCACTCTTCCATCTTGTCCAACTCGTGATCGCCGGGCTTTTCGCGTTCTTTGTAGTACTCTTCGCGGAAAACGAACATCACGACATCGGCATCCTGCTCGATCGAGCCCGATTCCCGCAGGTCGGACAGTTGCGGGCGTTTGTCGTCCCGGTTTTCCACCTGACGCGAAAGCTGGGACAGCGCGATGACGGGAATGTTCAACTCTTTGGCAATCGCTTTCATGCCCATTGAGATTTCTGCAATCTCGTTCACGCGGTTGTCCGACATGCCCCGGCATAATTGCAGATAGTCGATGACCAGCAAGTCCAGTCCGTGTGTCCGCTTGAGGCGACGCGCGCGCGCCGCCAACTGGGAAATTGGCAATGCAGGTGTGTCATCGATGAAAAGTGGGCAGGCTTCCAGCTCTTTGGCGGCATCCACGAACCGGCGGAATTCGGCCTCGGTCATATCGCCCTGACGTATCTTGTGCGACGAGATCTCGGAGGCCTCGGCCAGAACCCGGCCCGCCAATTGCTCGGCGCTCATTTCCAGCGAAAAGAACCCGACGACGCCGCCATCGACCGCGCCTTGGGAGCCGTCCGACCTGGTTCCGCGCCGATAGGCCTTTGCCACATTGAACGCGATATTGGTTGCCAACGAGGTCTTGCCCATCGAGGGGCGTCCGGCAAGAATGATCAGGTCCGACGGATGCAACCCGCCCAACTGCTTGTCCAGATCGACCAGGCCGGTCGAAATTCCTGCCATTCCGCCACCGCGCTGATAGGCCTCGTTGGTGACGTTGACTGCTTCGGTCACGGCCTTGAGAAAGGACTGGAACCCCTGTTCCGTCTGCCCCTGTTCCGAAAGCTGGTAAAGCGCCTGCTCGGCTTCGACGATCTGTTCTTTCGGCTCGCTCGCCACGTCGACCCGCGCCGCCTTATCCGAGATGTCCCGCCCCAGCCGGATCAACTCACGCCGGATAGCCAGATCATAGATCATCTGCGCATAGTCGCGCACAGCAAAGGCGCTGATCGAGGCACCGGCCAGCTTGACCAGATAGGCTGGTCCGCCCAGTTCCTTGAGGCCCTCATCCTCGGCCATAAAGGATTTCAGTGTCACCGGAGAGGCGAGCGCGTTCTTGGCTATACGTGCTGCGGCCACTTCATAGATGCGTGTGTGCACCGGATCAAAGAAATGCTCGGCCCCGATGATCGAGGCGATGCGGTCATATAGGTCGTTGTTTGTCAGGATCGCGCCCAGCAACTGCTGCTCGGCTTCGATCGAATGCGGCATGGTTTCGGCATTCTGAATCTGTGCCGTTGCCTGCCCGATACTGCTGATCTCGTTCATTCTTGTCCCCGTCGCCTTACCGCCCTGTCTACACGTATGCGCGAGGACTGCGCCATCTGGAAATCCCTGTGGTTAACTCACCGGGAGACCGTGGGATAACTTCGTACAGCAGGGCTTGGTTGTTATTGGGATGGTACATCATGTGGCGCATTAAAGAAAGTACCACAATATTTTGTCCGAGGTAGTACGATTCGGCTTTAATTATCCACATTCGGTTCCACCGAGTTACGTCGGTTTGTTGGCCTCCTGCCAGCCGCGCGGGTCATTCAGAAACGCTTCAACTCCGTCCAGAGTTTCGGAATCAAACGCGCCTTGCACCTTGGCTTCAGCCAGCACATCCCACCAAGTGCAAAGGTGATGCAACTTAACGCCATGTTCGCCCAGTGTCTCCTCCGTTTCGGGGAAGATGCCGTAATAGAAAATAACCGCCGTGTGGCCGCAGGTGGCTCCGGTTGCGCGGATCGCGTCGACAAAGCTGAGTTTTGATCCGCCATCGGTGGTCAGATCTTCGACCAGCAACACTCGCTGGCCCTCGCTCATCACACCTTCTATCCGGGCATTGCGACCGTATCCTTTGGGTTTTTTGCGAACATAGGTCATCGGCAGCGCCATACGCTCAGCCACCATGGCTGAAAAGGGAATGCCTGCGGTTTCACCGCCCGCGATGTTGTCAAAGGCCTCGAATCCCGCGTTGCGCATCACGGTAACGGTCAGAAAATCCATCAGCGTAGATCGAATGCGCGGGTACGAGATCAGCTTGCGGCAATCGATGTAGGTCGGACTTGGCAGGCCACTGGCCAGCGTGAACGGTTCGCGCGCATTGAAATGCACGGCCTTGATCTCCAAAAGCATCCGTGCGGTCAGACGGGCGATTTCGGTGGCGTCGGGAAAGCTAGACGGGATCATACTGTTCAATCCTTGGATCTGGTCAGAGAGGCTGTCCGCCTCCGGCGGGAGCATTTGGGAAAAGATGCAGTCAGTGAACGTGCCAATGCAAAGGAAACCCGGGATCAAACACCGTCACTGGCCCTTCACCGGTTTCGATCTTTGTGGGATAGGCCACCGGCTTCCCCTTGATCAGGGTGATCGTTCCTGTGTTCACCGGCAACCGATAGAAGGCAGGCCCATTCAACGAGGTGAACGCCTCCAGCTTGTCCAATGCGCCTTCGCGATCGAACATCTCGGCCACCAGTGACATCGTGTTGGTGGCGGTGAAGCATCCCGCGCAACCGCAGGCCATTTCTTTGCTTGCATCGGTATGCGGCGCGCTGTCGGTACCCAGAAAAAACCTCTCATCGCCAGATGTGGCGGCGGCGAGCAGCGCAACGCGGTGCTCCTCGCGCTTTGCGACCGGCAGGCAATAGTAGTGCGGCTTGATGCCACCCACGAGAATATGGTTGCGGTTGATGATCAAGTGGTGGGCCGTGATTGTTGCGCCCAGATCCTTTGCGTTTGCCTTGACGTAGTCCACGCCATTTGACGTTGTGATATGCTCCATCACCACGCGTAGTCCGGGCGTTGCCCTACGAATCGGGTCAAGAACGTTTTCGATGAACACCGCCTCTCGGTCGAAAATATCGATCTGTGTGTCCGTGACTTCGCCATGGACGCATAATGGCAAGCCGATCTCGGCCATCCTCTCCAGCACATTGCGGACCTTGTCAAAGTCGCGCACGCCCGAAGCCGAGTTCGTTGTCGCCCCGGCAGGATACAGTTTGACGGCCTTGATCAATCCGTTGGCATAAGCGCTGGTCACGTCCTCTGGGTTGGTATCCTCGGTCAGATAGAGCGTCATCAGAGGCTCGAACGAGATCCCCTCGGGTAGGGCCGCCAGGATTCGGTCGCGATAAGCGGCTGCCTGATTACCAGTTACCACCGGTGGCACAAGGTTGGGCATGATGATCGCACGGGCGAAATGGCGGGCGGTTTCCGGCAGTACGGCCCGCAACATCGCGCCATCGCGCAGGTGGAGATGCCAATCGTCGGGGCGGCGGATCGTGAGGCTTTGTGTCATGGCGCACCCGCTAGCACAGGCGGGGCGGTCGGGAAAGCCCCAGCGGTGAGGGGCGAGGCAATTTGCGCGCTTCTCAGACCGCTGTAGCCCATGCAGGCTAAGGCATCGGGAGTCATCATGAAAAAGACGTTGACGTTCAGACATGTCTATCCGACCGACCCGGATCGGTTGTTCGAACTGGTCACCGACCTCGACACGCTCGAGGCAGTGACCCGGCCGTGGATGCGCTTCGATCATTTGCCATCGGGGCCAGTGCACGAAGGGCAGGTGATCGATGTCGACCTGTCGCTGTTTGGCCTTCTGCCTGCTCGGCCCTATAGGATGGTGGTCACCAAGTGCACGGATGCCGGGCATCAGATGACATCGGACGAAACCGGGATGGGAACGCATCTTGTGCACCGGCTCGAAGTGCATCCCTGCGCCCAAGGCGCGGAGCTTGTGGACATTATCGAGGTGGAAAGCGGATGGGCAGCCCCCATTGTGACGCTCTGGTTGTGTTTGACACATCACTGGAGGCACCACATTCGCATGCGGCTTGTAAGGAGTTCGAAATGAGTGCGCCCCGATTGCCGATCAGCGAAGTTGACATATGTCCTGAAAAACGCGCGACTTGACGCGCCGGACCTGTCGTGACCTGTTGGGCACAATCGGGGGAGAGTGGATGAACAAGCCAGAAACAATCGGTGCGGTGCAGGAATTGCTGGCTGCTCAAGGATATGTCTGTGGGCGGCCGTTGGCTACGGTCGTTTTCCTGGCGCTCAAGCTGGGCCGCCCCTTGTTTTTGGAGGGCGAGGCTGGCGTCGGCAAGACCGAGATTGCCAAGGCGCTCGCCGCAGGGCTGAACCGCCGCCTGATCCGGCTGCAATGTTACGAAGGGTTGGACGCTTCGTCAGCAGTCTATGAGTGGAACTTCCCCGCCCAAATGGTCGCAATCCGAACTGCCGAGGCTTCGGGAGGGGCCGACCGAACGGCCTTGCAAACCGAGTTGTTTTCGGACGAGTTTCTGATCGAACGTCCCCTTCTGCAAGCCATGCGTCCGGATGAACTCGGTTCTCCGGTGTTGCTAATCGACGAATTGGACCGCACAGACGAACCGTTCGAGGCTTTCCTGCTGGAAGCACTGAGCGATTTCCAGGTGACGATTCCGGAACTTGGAACCGTCAAGGCTCCTGAATCGCCTATCGTTATCCTGACATCGAACCGCACCCGCGAAGTTCATGACGCGCTGAAGCGCCGATGCCTATATCACTGGGTGGACTACCCGAGTTTTGAACGCGAAGTCGAGATTTTGCATGCCCGCGCGCCGGAGGCTGCGGAAAACCTGAGTCGTCAGATCGTCGCCTACGTCCAGCAGTTGCGCACCGAAGACCTGTTCAAGAAACCCGGCGTTGCGGAAACGATTGACTGGGCCAAATGCCTTTTGGCGCTGGATGTCCTTGATCTGAGTCCCGAAGTGATCGGTGACACCGTTGGGGCAATATTGAAATATCAGGACGATATCCAGAAACTGCAGGGATCCGAAGCCAAGCGCATTCTCGATCAGGCCAAGGCATCGCTGGAACCGGTCTGATGCCCGACCGGTCAAAACATATCCCGCAAGGCATTGCTGAACGCTGATGGCCGAACAACTTCCGCTGGATATTCCCGACAAGCCGAAGCTGGCGCAGAACATCACGCATTTCGCCCGTGCTCTGCGCAAGGCCGGGCTGCCCATAGGACCAGGCCGAGTGGTTGATGCCATTCGTGCGGTCGAAGCGGCGGGATTTTCGGAAAAGGAAGATTTCTTCTGGACGCTGCACGCCTGCTTCGTAAACCGACCGGAACACCGGGCCGTGTTTGCGCAGGTGTTCCGGCTTTATTGGCGCGATCCGCGATACCTTGAACACATGATGGCAATGATGCTGCCAGCGCTACGCGGCGTGCAGGAGGAACGCAAGGCGGATGCGGGCGCGAAACGCGCTGCCGAGGCCTTGCTGGAAGGTGTGCAGCGCGACCTGCCCGAATCTCAACAAGAGGAAGAGGCGACCGAGATAGAAGTTGACGCCTCGCGCACGGCTTCCAGAGAGGAACGTCTTCGCACATTGGATTTCGAACAGATGAGCACCGAGGAAATCGCTCTGGCCAAGCGCATGCTGGCGCGGCTTTCACTTCCGGTCAAACCCATCTTGTCACGACGGGGGCGGGCCAGCCATTCGGGCAATCGCATCGACCGTGCCCGCACTCTGCGCACAGCCATGCGTCAGGGCGGTGAGTTGCGTGATATTGCACGCCTCAAACCACGTCCGCGTTGGCCCAACCTCGTCGCCCTCTGCGATATTTCCGGATCGATGAGCCAATACAGCCGCATGATCCTGCACTTTCTGCATGCTGTTTCGAACACGCGTGGCGCGGGTTGGGCGCGCGTACACGCCTTCACATTCGGAACGCGGCTGACCAATATCACTCGTCACCTGCATCAACGCGACGTAGACGCGGCTTTGATGGCAGCGGGCGCAGAGGCGCAGGATTGGGAAGGGGGAACTCGGATCGGAGAATGCCTGCACATATTCAATCGCGACTGGTCGCGCCGGGTCATGGGACAGGGTGCGGTTGTTCTATTGATAACCGACGGCCTTGACCGCGGTGATCCGGAGCGTCTGGCGCACGAGATGGAGCGCCTCCACCTCTCTTCGCGCCGCTTTATCTGGCTCAACCCGCTTTTGCGCTGGGACGGTTTCGCGCCCAAAGCTCGCGGCGTCGCAGCGATGCTGCCGCATGTGGACAGTTTCCGGGCCGGGCATTCCATAGCGTCGCTGGAAGACCTCGCAACCGCAATTTCGACACCTGAGGACGTAGGGGAAAAAGATCGCCTCTTGACGTCACTGCATGTCTGAAGCCGTTCGCCCAGAAGACCGTTACCCTATTTGACGGCCTTAGAGCACTCCTATCGCGCGAGGTTCAGACGGAACCGCATCTTGGCGCGTTGCCCGTTCGGGAGGTGCCGGTTCAGGCGCTTGTTCACCAGACTGAATGCCCACGATATCAACAGCGTCAGCAAGATGAAATAGAAAGCCAGGATCGGGTAGGCCACGAAGGGGTTGAAAGTTTTGTCGGCAAAATAGCTGGCGTAGTAAAGCGCGTCGCCGCGCTGCTGCCAGGCTGGGAAGGCCGAGAAAAAAACAAGTGTGGTGGCGTGGAACAAAAAGATCGCCTCGTTGGTGTAGGCGGGCCAAGCCAGCCGCAGCATAGTCGGCCACACGATGCGGCGGAAGCGCGGCCAACCGGACATGCCATAGGCATCGGCGGCTTCCAGATCGCCTTTGGGAATCGAGCGCAAAGCGCCGTAGAAGATTTCGCCCGAATAAGCTGCGGTGTTCAGAAACAGAACGATCAGCGCCCCCAACCAAGCCGAAGTGAAGTCGTCAAACATCGGATAGCTTTTCTTCAGCGACAGGAAGAAGAAATAGGCAAAGAAGAATTGGATAAAGAGCGGCGAGCCGCGGAACACGAATATGAACCATTCCGACGGTTTGCGCACCCAGCGGTTGACCGAGCTTTTTCCGACTGCCAGAGCGGTCGCGAGGAAAAAGCCGGTGGTCAACGCCATAAGGCCGAAATAGATGTTCCAGATCATGCCCGAGCCGATCAAAGTGAAATGCTCACACAGCGTAAAATCACTTTTGGGCAAAAGCCGTTCACCGATACCGATCGACCGCAGGCCATAGTCGTGGATGGTTTGCAGGCAACTCATGCGGTGGTCTCCTTGCGCAGCAGCTCACCGCCGGATGTCGCCTGCCCGTGGGACAGTTTGCGCATCAGCTTTTCGAGGCCGATCTCAGAGACCCGGGTCATACCGAGATAGAAGACCAGCAGGAACAGGAAGTACCACATTCGCCAGTCGCCGTGGGGGTACTGGGTGAATTTTGAGGTCTTTGTGCCGCCGATCTCTCGCGCCCAATAGACGATATCTTCAATCCCCAGCA